>JBDSPQ010000403.1:0-4044 GCA_039930305.1 Ginsengibacter sp.
ATAAAAGATTCGGTTACTAAACCTATCAATATCGCCCTGGTGGCCGAATCTGTCGCATGCGAATGGGTATTTTTTGATATTAGCTGGTGGGCTAAAAATCAAAAAAGCCCGTAAACACTGAGTTTTACGAGCTTTTAATTTAAGAAGAAATCAACTTTGTCGGGGCGGCAAGATTCGAACTTGCGACCTCCACATCCCAAATGTGGCGCGATGACCGGGCTACGCTACGCCCCGAAATTTCCTTATAACCTGGATGAAGATTTGCGGAGAGGGTGGGATTCGAACCCACGGTACAGTTTAACCCGTACGACGATTTAGCAAACCGTTCCTTTCGGCCACTCAGGCACCTCTCCTGGTTAAATTAATTAAGGGCTGCAAAAGTAACATTTGCAATTCAAAGTTTAAAATAATTAATTGTTGACTGTGTTTATTGCAGGTAAATTACATGGCTGCCAATTGAACCTTTTGCTGCAGTTCAATGACGCTCTCCTTAAATAAAGTATCAGTATCCATTAGATCCTTTACAGTTTGGCAACTATGAATAACAGTAGTATGATCACGCCCTCCGAAATGCTCACCTATCGTCTTAAGCGAATTTTTGGTAAATGCCTTTGCCAGAAACATGGTGATTTGGCGGGCCTGTACTATTTCCCGTTTCCTGGTTTTCTGAAGCAGCTTTTCATAAGGCACATCAAAATAGTCACATACCATTTTTTGGATGGTATCGATGGTTATTTCTTTTGACGAGGACTTGATAAAATTTCTCAAAACTTTCTTGGCTAATTCTAAATCGATTTCCCGCTTATTTAGCGAAGATTGTGCCAAGAGAGATATCAAAGCCCCCTCGAGTTCACGAATATTATTTTGAATATTATAAGCGATGTACTTTACCACTTCCTTGGGCATTTCCAACCCATCGTTCTTCATTTTCTTTTCAAGAATTTCGATCTTGGTATCATAATCCGGAATCTGCAGATCAGCACTTAAACCCCAGCGAAAACGGCTAAGTAATCTTTCTTGTACACCCTCAAGGTCTTTGGGCGGTTTATCTGAAGTAAGTATCAGTTGTTTACCACTTTGGTGGAGATGATTAAAAATGGCAAACAGTGCGTCCTGTGATTTTTCAGCCCTGATAAAAAACTGCACATCGTCGATGATTAATATATCTATCAGTTGGTAAAAATGAATAAAGTCATTTATCGCATTATTACGGCTATGGTCAACAAACTGGTTGATGAATTTTTCAGAACTTACATAAAGTACTACCTTATTATTATGTAGTCTTTTTACCTCATTCCCTATTGCCTGTGCCAGGTGTGTCTTCCCAAGGCCAACACCCCCATAAATCACTAACGGATTGAAGGAAGTGGACCCAGGTTTCTCCGCTACCGTCTTCCCGGCACGGCGTGCTACCCTGTTGCAATCCCCTTCAATATAAGAATCGAATACATAAACCGGATTCAACTGCGGATCAATCTGCATTTTTTTCAATCCTGGTATTACAAAAGGGTTTTTAACAGGATTATTTATGACTAAAGGAAAATCCATTTCGTTGTTTGAATATGATTTATATCCGTGCCCCGGAATGTCCATCATTAGTGGCTTGTTGTTATCATTGCCACTATCCACCATTATGCGGTACTCAAGCCTCGCTTCTTTCCCGAGTTCTCTCTTCAAAGTTTTTGCAAGCAGGTTCACATAATGCTCTTCAATATACTCATAAAAAAACTGACTTGGCACCTGGATGGTAAGTATTCTATCTTTTAACAGAACAGGGGTTATAGGCTCGAACCATGTTTTGTAATGCTGCCATTCAACGATATCTTTTATGATATTGAGACAATTCTGCCAAACTGTTTCGCAAGCCTTATTCATTATTTTTCAGTAAGCTCTTTTAGTAGATGAAAATATCCCGTTAGGAGGCATCACGTAAAAAAATTTCAGCAAAATGTTTTTTGAAAAAATTTCCTTAGTAAGACAGCGAATATCAAAATAATTTGTTGAAAAAAAAATTTTTTATTCTTTGTTTTTTTCATCAGTTCTACAGTATGGCGTTTCAAAAAAAGATTAAAAAAAAATATATAAAAAATCCAAAAATTTAAAAGTAAGGCCTGCGTTGTTTTACAAAGAAGCAGCGATCATTTTAGTGTTTTTTTGATAAAATCTAATTCTACGAAACCCCCGAAAAAATTCATGTAATAAAAAAAGAAAAATGTGTATAACATTTTTTTTCAGAACTAAAAACAAATGATTTTACCTTTAAAAAAATAATAAGAAAATGAGTTATGAAATAACAGGCAAACTTTTAGAAAAGTTTGATCCTATACAACGATCTGAAACTTTCAAAGTAAGAGAATTCGTGATTGAAAAATCCGAGGACATAAATGGAAAGGTTATCACTAACCTTATAAAGTTTCAGTGTATACAGGATCGTACAAATATTGTAGACCGGGTAAATAAAGGAGACGAGATCAAAGTGTATTTTAATATCCGCGGGTCCAAATGGGAAAAGGATGGACGTGTCTCTTATTTCAATAACCTGGATGCCTGGCGAATTGAACAAATATTAAAGGCAGGCAGGGATGCGTCGTCTGATGATGATCACCTTGAGCCGCTTGACACTTTTACATCGTCATCGGAAGATGCTATTGATGATCTTCCTTTTTAAAAAAATTGTTTTATAAAAAATCCTGCTTCCGGAATTGACATCCGGCGCTAAAAGATGCAACTAAAAATTTCTTTAAGTCTTACTCCCGAGGTAGCAGGCGATTATAGTGCTGTTTTGCAACATATTGCCCAAGAATTGGGTGCAACTGCAGACTCGGTAACTGGCTTCACTATTCTCAAAAAATCGCTGGACGCGAGGGGCAAAAATATACTAATTCATCTTGCTTTAATTGCATTCGTTAACGAGCGGTTTGTCCACAGGGGTTTACTGGAGCCGGTTTTTCCAAATGTTGCCTTTTCCAAAAAAACAATAGTAATTATAGGAGCAGGACCCGCTGGTCTGTTTGCGGCACTGGCGCTTATAGAGGCAGGTATAAAACCGATTATCCTGGAACGGGGTAAAGACGTCCGGGAACGAAGACGTGATCTTGCCCTCCTGAACCAGAAGGGAATTGTTAACCGGGAAAGTAATTATTGTTTTGGGGAAGGGGGAGCAGGAACTTACAGCGATGGAAAATTATATACCCGCAGCTCCAAAAGAGGAAATATCGAAAGAATATTAAATCTCTTTGTACATTTTGGTGCCGAAGAAAAGATACTTTACGAAGCACATCCCCATATAGGAACAAATAAGCTCCCCCAGATTATAACGTCTATGCGTAAACGCATAATTGATTGCGGAGGCGAATTTCATTTCAATAAAAAAGTGACTGACCTCAATATCTATAATGGCGTGGTCAAGTCAGCGTTAACATCAGATGGGGATGCTATTAGTGCGGCCGCTTTCATATTGGCGACCGGTCATTCTGCGCGGGAAATTTTCGGGTTGCTCCACCGTAAAAAAATTACCATACTCCCAAAACCATTTGCGTTGGGTGTGCGCATAGAGCACCCACAAGACATCATTAATAAGATACAGTATGGCAAACTCTATGCGTCAGGCCGTTATGGAGATGGGTTGTTGCCACCTGCCTCTTATAGCCTGGTAGAACAGGTGGACGGTCGCGGTGTATTTTCTTTTTGCATGTGCCCAGGTGGTGTTATTGCGCCTGCCGCTACCAATCCAGCCGAGCTTGTAGTGAATGGATGGAGCCCATCTAAAAGAAATAATCCGTTTGCTAACAGTGGCATGGTAGTACAGGTAGAAATGACTGATGCGAAACAATATTTACAGTCTTTGCCAAATTCATGTGACAGTCGGGAAAGCGATCACCCGCTATCAATGGTGGAATTTCAAAAGGCGGTAGAAGAGACGACATTTATAGCTGGTGGTGGTGCTTTTGTGGCACCGGCACAGCGCATGGTCGATTTTTGCAACAATAAAGCTTCGACTACCCTACCTAAATGCTCTTACATTCCCGGAATCAATTCTGTGAC
>JBDSPQ010000404.1:0-3786 GCA_039930305.1 Ginsengibacter sp.
GAATAATGAAAGTAATGGTAGCCTGTATTACGTTATCAACAGTAATTCTTTTCATTATCTGGCGGGCAATATATCCAATTAAAATACCGATCGCCACACTCACGGCGATTACCAGGATAAAATTCAGCCCTGCTTTCCAAAAAATAAAATTTCCAGCCATTACTGCGCTCACGGCAAATTTATAGGCAACCAGCCCGCTCGCATCATTTACCAGGCTTTCACCTTCCAATATGGAAATGATTTTTGGCGATAACCTCAATCCCCTTGTAATGGAGGTTGCCGCAACTGCATCCGTTGGTGATACTATGGCACCCAAAAGAAACCCTGTCGGCCAGCTAATGCCCGGAATAAAATAGTGTGCTGCTGCGCCTACCACCAGGGTCGTAAAAAGTACCAGTACGAACGCGGCCAGTAATATGGGCCGTTTGTTCGATTTGAAATTGTGCCAGTTTGTTTTCCAGGCGGCCTCGTAAAGTAAAGGCGGTAGAAAAATAAGAAATACTATCTCCGGCTGCAGGCTAACCGCTGGAAGCCCTGGAATAACACTAATGATAAGGCCGCACAACACTGACACAATAGGGAAGGGCAGCTTAAATTTATTGCTGATCACCGCAAGAAATGTAATACCAAATAAAAGCATGGTGACCAAAACGACCTCATTCATCAGCGTAAATTTTCAAAAACGATAATTGATTTTTTTTACTTACCCGTCTATGCACGTGATCATTTTTTTATTTGCTTTGATGGAGGATATAGTAGAAAGATAAACCTACGTACATATTGCGAATTATATTTGGATATCCCATTTATAAAATAAAGTTATCCGTAAAAAAGGTTTTTGATATACTACTTTTATAAAGATAATTTTTGATACTATTAATTATTAAATTTTGACAAGATGAAACATGGATTATTAATAGATATGGATGGCGTGATCTATGGCGGCGATGAAATGATCAATGGTGCTGATACCTTCATTGCCTATTTATTAAAAGAAAACATTCCGTTTTTATTTATGACCAACAACAGCCAGCGTACTAAACTGGAAGTAGTACGAAAGTTAAAAAAACTGGGTATAGAGGCAACGGAAGATCATGTATATACCAGCGCAATGGCTACCGCGAAATTTTTGGCAGAACAGGCACCCAAAGGCACAGTGTATGTGTTAGGTGAAGGCGGCCTGCTGACTAGCCTTCATGAGAATGGATTGTCTCTGGTAGAAACAGAACCTGATTTTGTTGTGTTGGGTGAAGGAAGAAATTTTACGCTTGAGATGGTTCAAAGAGCGGTAGAAATGATCCTCGGCGGAGCAAAATTCATTACCACGAACCGCGACCCGTCACCAAAAAAGCCGGGATGGAATAACCTTGGTATTGCTGCCACCACCGCGATGATTGAAGAGGCCACAGGCATTAAGGCTTTCACTATCGGGAAACCAAGCCCGGTAATGATGCGCTCTGCCCGTAAAACCATCAACCTGGAAACTGCGGATACGACAGTAATTGGCGATACCATGGATACCGATATACAAGGTGGTGTGCAAATGGGTTATAAAACCATTTTAGTTTTATCTGGCATCACCAAAAAAGAGGAATTGAATAATTACGCTTTCAAGCCGGATATGATCGTTGGCTCGGTAAAAGACATCAGGTTCCCCCTGAAGTGGTGGAAAAAGTGAATGCTAAAAGAGGTGGCGGCTGGGTTAGTCGCAAGTGCTCAGGGTTATCTACATATACTTAAAAATTTGACTTGTGTCATTACCCGATAGCTGCTGCCAACGTTTTATTAAGCTCAAACAACTGCTCTGCTCTATTGCCCAGTATCCGGATCACCAACCCGTTTACCTGTAGCAGCGAAAGACCAAAGTCAATCTCCTCCACACCTGTCAAGATTTCGTAGCACTGATCGGAAACATCGTTCATGTTTGCAACATCATCTAAAAAAATAAAAGTGGCCTGGTGCGTATAGCCTTCCAGGTGGCCCAATCCTTGAATGTCGAACGCTGCCGGCTCCATAAAAATATTGTCTCTTACAACCATTTTATCTTCAATATAAATAGAGGTGACTGTATGCAACCTGGTAAATCGGAACTGCTCACCGCTCAATTTTCTGCCACAAGTAATAATATCGCTCCAGATCAAATGGTGTTGTTGCTGCAAATAAATGATATTAGCAGATGAAAAACTGGAAGATGCATGTGGCACGACAGGGTGTGGCAAAAAAGTAAACGAACCACCGTTCATCACTTCGATGGCAAGTTGTTGAGAGGCATTGTTCGTCATGGTAAATATGCGCTGGTAGCCCTGCGTGCTTACGGAAACTTTTGCTTCTTGTTCCACCAGAAATCTCATTTTATAATGATCGTTATCGAGCACACCCGGGGAGGAACTTGTAATCATCAGGCGCAGCCATGAATCGCTTTTATCTTCGGTAATGTTACGGAGCTGAAATGGCTGTTGGCAGAATGCGGTTTGTAAGAAAGTTTTATTATTCTTAAAACCTGCAACGATATCGAGGTGGTGATCTACCGGCATAGTTCTGGTTCAGCAACATCTTCCAACAACGCAAATTTCCTGATCCAGCTTTCTACACAATCGAGGCCATAGCCATCCATCAGGTTGGTAAACACAAATGGATTGCCTTTTCGCATTAACCTCGCATCACGATGCATCACGTCCAGGTCGGCATGCACATAAGGAGCCAGGTCAATTTTGTTTATCACAAGCAGGTCACTTCGCGTAATGCCCGGACCACCTTTCCGGGGAATCTTATCGCCCTCCGCTACATCGATTACGAATATAGTTACATCGGCCAGGTCGGGGCTGAATGTTGCGGAAAGGTTATCTCCCCCACTTTCAATGAAAAGAATCTGCAGCCCGGGAAAACGGCGTGCCATTTCCTCCACAGCTTCAAGGTTCATGCTGGCATCTTCCCGGATAGCGGTATGCGGACAGCCTCCGGTTTCAACACCGATAATTCTTTCGGCTTCCAGTGTACTATTCTTTGTAAGAAACTCAGCATCTTCCCTCGTGTAGATATCATTGGTAATGACAGCAAGGCTATAAAAGGGCTGCATTTTTTTTATAAGTTTTTCTATCAGTGCAGTTTTACCTGAACCAACGGGGCCGGCTATCCCAACTTTTATATAATTTCTTTCTTGCATTATCCTGAAGTTCCGAGATCAGCTAATAAATATATTAAGACATGTACAATCTCGAATATAATTTTTCATGTTGCATACACCTGATGTCAAAGCCGGCACAACAATATCCAATCATTTTTTTATTTGGATCCATGCTTTGTCCGGCGAGCTTGTCAATCAATGGAAACAAAGCCAGGAGCATTTCCTGCCCATCCTGCTGCCCCAGCGGTACAAGTTTCACCGCGTTGATTACGAATGCGCTTGCAGCGTTGTAATAAAACCCGGCGACACTTTCATGTTTGCCGGCATGCAGCGATTGGGCTAGTATACCAAAAGCAATGCAATAATGCCCCAGGGCTTTGCCGGAAAGGATCTCGTTGTAATATTGGTTTGAGAAACAACAATTTTCTACTTGTCGAAAAATCTTCAACAATCTTAGGCCAATTTTATTGCTCGCATTTCTGCTCTCGCCCGGTAGCTTGACAGCAGTGCAAAGCATATCCAGCTCCAGTATTTCATTCATGCAGTTGTCCTCTGCCGCCGCATATGCAAGTGAAACCAGCGCTGCATCGGTATAAAAAATATTGCGCGTTAACTGCTCTTTGATGAATCTCATGGCGGATTCTTTTGACGTTACCAGTCCT
>JBDSPQ010000405.1:0-3390 GCA_039930305.1 Ginsengibacter sp.
CACCGAGCGCTGCACCTACGCTGCCATCGTTTGCATATAATTCCACGGTTACGCCCGTGGCATTTACAAAGGATTGTATAAAAATATCACTAAGAAAAAGATTGGACTTTCCGGCCCGGATGATCGCCGGCGACAAACCGTTTTCGCGCATGATATCCAGCCCGTACCTGAATGCGAAAGCGATGCCTTCCTGTACCGCCCGGAAGATGTGTGCCTTCGTATGTTTGTTAAGGTCAATGTTATTTATATGCGCACCTATCATCTGGTTTTGCAGCATTCGCTCCGCGCCATTACCAAAAGGCAGTATGAACAGGCCATCACTTCCCGGAGGGATGGCTTCACATTGAGCGTCCATTTCTTTGTAGCTAAGGCCATCGCCGCACATCTTTTTTATCCAGCTATTCATGATGCCGGTACCATTGATGCAAAGCAAGACGCCCAATCGCTTTGCTTCGCCGCTGTGGTTCACGTGAGCAAATGCATTTACCCTGGAATATTTATCATTAAAGAGTTGATCGGTCACGGCATAAATTACGCCCGAGGTGCCTGCTGTCGCCGCTACTTCGCCGGGTTGCAATACGTTTAACGATAGTGCATTATTGAGCTGGTCGCCAGCCTTATACGATACGATCAAATTTTCACTTAATGATAGTTCTTTTGCAACCGCAGGCAATATTTTTCCATGTGAAGAAAACAAGGGCAGCAACTTCGGTATGAGTGTATCTGAAAAACCAAAGTGCTGCATTACATCTGCAGAGATCTCATTTTTTTTAAAATCATATAATATTCCTTCTGACAATGCAGACGACGTGGTCGTAATTTCCCCGGTTAATTTCATGGAAATAAAATCTCCGGGCAGCATGATTTTATCAGCCTTCTCATAGAGCTGCGGTTCGTTTTTCTTAACCCATGCCAGTTTCGAGGCGGTAAAGTTTCCCGGGGAATTCAGCAGGCACGATGAACAAATATTTTCGCCAAGAGAATGGAGGGCTTCTTCGCCGATCTCTACGGCACGGCTGTCGCACCAGATGATGCTGTCGCGTAATACCTGCTGTTGTTTATCTGTCACCACCAGGCCGTGCATCTGGTAAGATATACCGATGGCTGCAATTTTTTTCGGATCAAATTTTCCGGAGGTGTTGAGTTTTCGTATAGCCTTCACCGTATGGTCCCACCATATTTCAGGTGATTGCTCAGCCCATCCTGATTGCACGGACTTAATGGGCGTTTCGGTTTCAGGATATTGGGCGGTAGCTACAGGTTGCTGCGAGCTGGCATCCACTACGGATACTTTTATAAAAGAGGTGCCTATATCAATTCCCATTAGAAGCATATCATTTTTTTTAAAATCTAAAATAAAGTTGGTTAGGCCTGCTGCTGGTTGTTTTCGAAGAGACTTTTGTAAATTCCCAACTCAAGGCCGGTCAATTCCGCCAGGCCTTTCAGGCGGCCAATGGCGCTGTATCCAGGGTATGTTTTTTTGTCGAGATCATCCAGCATCTGGTGTCCATGATCGGGACGCATCGGGATGGATATATTTCTCCGGCTCATTACTGTAAGGACTTCTTTCATTACAGCATACATATTTGCATCGCCGGCAAGGTGATCGGCTTCATAGAAATTTCCCTCGTCGTCGCGCTGTGTACTTCGCAGGTGCAAAAAGTGGATGTGGTCTCCTAGCCGCTGCACCATCCCGGGTAAGTCATTATCAGCCCGCACGCCATACGATCCTGTACAAAAACATAATCCGTTGGCAGGGGAAGGAGCGGCACCAAGCAATTCTTTGGCGTCCTTTTCAGTGCTTACTATTCTGGGTAATCCTAAAATCGGGTAGGGGGGATCGTCCGGATGGATGGCCATTTTTAATCCGGCTTCTTCAGCCACAGGCACTACCTGTTGCAGGAAATAGAAAAGATTTGATTTCAACTCCGTAGTGCCGATGCCCTTGTATGTTTTCAGGGCCGCTAATATCTCTTCTTCGGTAAAACGTTCTTCACTTCCGGGCAGGCCTAACAACGTATTTCTATACAGCACTTCCTTTTCCTCATCAGTCATATTGCTGAAGCGGTCTTGTGCCTTTTGTTTTTCTTCGTCGTTGTATTCATAGTCTGCGCCGGGTCTTTTTAGCAGGAATAAATCGAAAGCTATAAAAGCAGATTTTTCAAATCGAAGTGCCTTACTTTTATCCGGTAATTCATAATGAATGTCTGTGCGCATCCAGTCAAGTATCGGCATGAAGTTGTAGGTCACCACTTCAAGGCCACAGGATGCAATGTTGCGGAGGCTTTCTTTATAGTTACCAATGTACTTTTCATAATTGCCAGTGTGCTTTTTTATGTCTTCATGCACAGGGAGACTTTCTATCACTTTCCACGTCATGCCGGCGGTTTCCACTTCTTCCTTTCGCTTATTGATCTCCTCCTTGCTCCAGACTTCGCCAACCGCCACATGATGCAGGGCAGTAACCACACCGGTGCATCCTGCCTGCCTTATGTCCCGCAAAGACACGGGGTCTTTAGGGCCATACCATCTCATTGTTTTTTCAGTTAACATTTATCATTTGCTTTTATTATAGCTAACCCGTGCAATCAAGGTATAATATTAACTCGTGTCATTGGAACCTTAAATAAACCGGTTCACCAAATTTTCATAATACTCCTGCCGCCCGCTGATCACTTCCGGCTCACCATTTTTCAGGGCAATATTTCTCAGGTCTTCAAGGGATAATTTGCCTGCTTCAAAATCTTTACCCTTCCCTTTGTCGTAAGATGCGTACCTGTCTTTTCTGAGCTTCTTGTAATCTGACTTGTTTAGAATATTATCAGCGGTTAATAATGCTCTTGCAAAGGCGTCCATGCCACCGATGTGTGCATAGAAAAGGTCTGCAGGGTCGGTAGAGTTGCGGCGAATCTTGGCATCAAAATTTATTCCGCCGCCCTTAAATCCCCCGGCTTCCAGGATTACCAGCATGGCTTCTGTCAACTCGTTAAGGTCAGTAGGAAACTGATCTGTATCCCATCCGTTTTGATAGTCGCCCCTGTTGGCGTCCATGCTTCCAAGTAAGCCGGCATCAGCAGCTACCTGCAGCTCATGAGTAAACGTGTGCCCGGCAAGCGTTGCGTGGTTTACTTCCACATTCAATTTAAAATCATCCATCAGGTCATACTGCCGCAGGAAGCTGATAACGGTGGCAGCATCATAGTCGTACTGGTGTTTGGTTGGCTCACATGGCTTGGGTTCAATGAAGAAAGTGCCTTTAAAGCCATTTCGTCTTGCATAATCTTTTGCAGTGTGTAAAAATCTTGCGAGGTGTTCCTGCTCCCGCTTCATGTTTGTATTGAGCAAGGTCATGTAGCCTTCACGTCCGCCCCAAAAAACATAGTTTGCTCC
>JBDSPQ010000406.1:0-6437 GCA_039930305.1 Ginsengibacter sp.
GCATGAGTTTCCCTTTCAGATTCTTTGCATACAATTGATTAGCCTGGAAATTATAATTGTCTGTTCCCCCTGAAGTCTGAGTGAGCAATCCAATATACCGTTCGCCCCAGTCATCTTCATAGTTGCGATTATCATGATTACCTGATTCCGAAATTCCAACCTTGAAGAAATCCGGATAACGAAACATAGCAGCTGCTGCTGCAAATCCACCGCCTGAATGACCCCAAATTCCAACACGGGTGGTGTCCATAAAGGAATATTGCATGGCCAATTGCCTGATTCCGGTTACCTGGTCTGGCAAGGTATTTTCAGCCATATTTCCATAATTCATATCATGAAAACTTTTGGAACGCAGAGGATTGCTTGAACCTTCGAGCACTACTACAATGAAACCTAATTCTGCAAGTGCCTGGTGGTCAGAACGGGAGGCCGTAAATGACCAGGTACGTACACCGCCCCCCTGTGGCCCGGGATATATATAGTCTACAACGGGATATTTTTTGCTGCTATCCAGCCCGGAGGGCGTAAACATTAATCCATAAATTTCAGTGATCCCGTCACTTGCCAATACATGAATGGGTTTGGGTGGTTGCCAACCCGTTGACATCAACCTCGAAATATCGGTTTTCTCCAGGGTTGCAATTAACTTTCCACTTAAGCTCCGGAGATTCATTACGGGTGCTACATCAGGTTGAGAATAGCTGTCGATAAAATACTTTGTCGATGGTGAAATCTCAACAGAATGATTGCCGGCTTCAGGCGTTAGATCAGTCAGGTGTTTGCCACTAAAATCTATCTTATATAAATGTGAGAAGTAAGGATTGGTGACATCTTTGCCAACGGCATTAAAATAAAGTATCCGGTTCTTTTCATCGAGCTGTATCAATTTCGTTACCGTATAATTTCCGTTTGTTATTTGGTGTTTTACTTTGCCGTTACGGGCATCATACAAATATAAGTGGCCGTGATTGTCCCGTTCAGAATACCAAAAAATTTCATCGGTCTTTGCTAAATACCGCCAGCTGATACTTAATTGCCCGGACTCAAATTGTGTAGGAGCGTTTTCTTCAAATACCTCAGTCACTTCACCACTAGCAGCATCGGCTATACGAAATTTTTCTATTTTGTGATCCCGTGAAGTAGATACAAAAGCAAGTTTGCTACCGTCCGCGCTCCAGTCAACATCACTTAAGATGCCACCCCTGGAAATGTCATCTCCCAGTGAGGCACGGTGAGGATCGGGCGGCACATTCAGGCGGACAATTTTAGGAGTGTCAATATCGATAATTACCCTTTCTATCATTATGATGTTACTATCTCCTGGCAAAGGATACTTCCATGACTTCAATGTGGGATGTCCAACGTTGGTCGTCACGAGATACATATCGCCAACATTACGTTCATCTTGCCGGAAAGTGGCAATCTTTTTCGAATTCGGTGACCATCGCAGTATGGGTTTGCCGCTTTGTCGCCAACCGGCATTATCTGTAGCATACCCGTAATATTTTTCTCCATCCGACGTGAGTTGTTTTACCACTCCAGTGCCAATTTTTTTAATCCATAAATTGTAATCTTTTAAAAAAGCCGCTACTTTACCATCAGGAGAAATCACTTCATTTGCTGATGGTGATTTGGTAGAGTCGTTAAACGGCAAACCACCAGGTTTACAGATGTAAGTCCGTAGATCACACTGCCATTGCTTTCCGTCTACTTTGAAAGAAATGGTCTCCTGGCCATCCAAAAAATTAAATATTTCAAAAGGCAAGTTGCCTGCACCATATTTTTTGCCTGTAACATTGGAAATCGCGACAGAAAGTTTGCCATGGTCAAAGGCTGGTTGCCGATTTCCATCCGAAGCCCTCACCGACACAAATTCACTTCCCTGAGGTGTCGAACGCCGGTACCAAAACTGATCGCTGTTAAACCAATGTGGCTCCACGCTCTCATGTTCGATATAGTTCCGGGTTTTGTAATAAAGCATATTTTCCGCCCTTGCATATTCAGAGGCCGGCAAAGTATCGTTGACTTGCGCCGGAGAAAGGTGTGAGAGAAAACAAAATAGAAGTGTTGAAATAATGGCTTTCATAAGAAGTTATGTAATTAATGCTTAGAGACCGTTCGCACGCCTTTTGTTTCCAATATTATTATATTGCCTGAAAGCACTACCGGATCCGTGTAGACGAATTTTTAATAAAAATATTAGAATGGCGTCACGATATTTTAAAGCGTTGCGATTGTAATATTGTCTACATATTGCCCATAGGTTTTTTTATATAAAACCTTGTTCTCAATGGCTTCAATTACCGCAACCCCAAAGTCTACATCGTACATGCTGGAAATCATATTGAGCGCACCCGGACTAAAAACATTTATTTCCATTAGTTTATCACCCACAATGTCCACTCCTACCAGGAACATACCGTCCTGTACAAGTTTGGGCTTCAGGATTTGCACCAACGCCAGCATCTCGTCATTCACTTCGGCCTTCATGCCTTTGCCCCCGGCGTGAATATTGCTTCTTATATCCCCTGCTTTGTTTACCCGACGCATGGCAGCATATTCACCATTTTTTTGCAGCGGCAAACCATTCATTACAAAAAAACGTGTATCGCCATCCTTTGCTCTTGGCAAATATTCCTGGGCTACAATAAACCCATCGACCGATACTGCTTCGATGATCTGGTTTAAATTTGATTTTGAATTTTTATCTACCATAAAGACATTCTTACCTCCTGAACCTTGCAAAGGTTTCAGAATCATTTTGCCTTTTTGTTCTTCAAAAAATGCATGAATATCTTTTGCATCTCTTGTGATAATTGTCTTGGGCCGCAGCACTTCAGGGAAATGCTGGAAGTACATTTTATTGATGGCATCAGAAAGGCTTTCAGGATGGTTAAGAACAATTACTCCATCACGAACGGCAATTTGGCCAAAAATATATGCAGCATTCTGTGCCCAGTTCCGGGTACTAATATCTTCTGACGGATCGTTACGCAGGTATAAGACATCTAATTCGCCGGAAGATATTTTTTCAGGCTCAGATTTTTGTAAGGCCTTGAAGAAAGTGTCATTGCTTTTATAACTATGCTCACCCGCACTTCTGGCCTGTGCCACCATATGCCCGTCTGATGAATATCCCAGGTCACCTACGCCAAATACATATACTTTATGCCCCCTTTTATGCGCTGTCAGCGCAAGAAAAATAGTAGTGAAACTTGCTTTTTCTGTTTCAAAATTATTAATAACGAATGCAATATTCATGATAATGGTTTTATGATTAGCTAATAGCGATAAGTTCTTTTAATTCGATTCCGTTTTTTATTTTTTCAATTTTCTTTTTTGCCGAGTCACTCGTAAGATAGGCGGGTAAGTAAGGTTTTTTTAAGATTCGTAAGTGCAATAACTCTTCCATAAGAGGTAAATGTTCCAGCGCAAATTTGCCTCCATACAAATTGGTAATGTCACCACCGTCTTTAATAAATTCCAAAAGGTCAAGCAGGCCTTTCAGGTAAATAGCATCCTTCGTGTATCCGCCACCGCGATGAACGCGCATGGCTATGTTAAAAGATGTTTTGCCACTAAAGCCATATTCATTACAAAGTATACGGTATGTTTCTATAAAATCTGCGCCATGAATTAGGGAATCCACTGCCATTACTCTTGCCGCCAGTAATTTTAGCCGGTTTCTGTTAAGGCCTTCTACAAAAAATTCTGACAAGACGGCCATTCCTTCCTGGATCTCTTCATAACCCGCAAAGCCTGCATACATAAGCTGTAAGGGTTGCAGGTGCCCGTTGCAGTAAGTAAGGATATGCGTGCCTACTTCATGTTGGATTAAAGCCTCAAGTCTTCCCTCGCTTATGTTCAAATCTTTTCCAACTGAGAGTTCAGATTGGGAAACGAGCAGTCCGCTCACATCATCTTTCACTTTGACAGTGAGGTTTATTTGTGGAAAATTTTTCCGGTATTTGTCCATCTCTGCCTTTGCGGCCCTGGCAAAATCTACGGCGTTTACGGTGTTATATTCCATTTGTTCGTTAGGAATCGTGTCATTCAAAAGAGATAAGGCGGCTGCCCGCAGGTTGTTGCTTATGGGGCCATAGATACTTTGACTTGTATGAAGGAATTTTTCCGTCCCCCTTTCTTCCAGCATTATTAGCTGCTTTTCCAGTTCCATCCTTTTGTCCCTGAGAAGAAAAGCGAGGGTGGGATGTTCAATATTTTCAATCGGGATGTTAAATAATTTTCGTTTTTCGAGCTCAGGATCCAGTGATATGAGGCGATAGGTAAAATGCGGGAGTTTGGAATAATTATTCTTTTTAAAACTTTCCCATTCAGACGCGCTATTTACCGGCGTAACGCGTAAAATGAATTCCATTTTTTCACTAACAGCCGAAAGCCTTCTATCTGCAGAGCGAACTAAATTATCCAGCCTCGTTTTACCTAGCATCAGGTAGTGCTCAAATTTATTATCTGACTGGATACGTACGAATTCAAACGCGGCAAGCTTTATTACTTCCGCAAATTTTCGGCGAATCTTACGGAAAAATAACGGGTAATAATTTTTCCCTTCCTCGTCCCTGAAAAGCGATTGAATGGCAATCCCGATTAATAAAGTTCCCGACCTCTTTAGAAAATCCAATGCGAGCAGCGGTTCCAGGCTTTCCGGATGCCTTTCCCTCGTGTCTTCCAATAAAACCTTGATCCCCGGAAGCAGTTGGTTGAATTCGTTAAAGCCTTTTTCAAATGTATCAATGGTTGCCGCTACTTTGTCTTCGGGATGTAGTATTCGAATTGATTTTTTATGGATCGCAGTGGTTTCGTTCCATATCTCTACGATCATAAACGATTTGAAATCTTCAATTGATACTTCGACCAGTGTGTGCAATAAGCTTTTTATGTCCAGCTCAGTATTTGCAATAAGATAGGCTCCCTGTGTTTTCAGCAAGGATGAAATGTATGGATCAGGAGTTCCGGTGAACCTATAGACGCATATATAAGGCAGCTTTTGATCAATGACGAGTTTGCTGTTTTGGGGAAGATTACGCCGGATACTTTTTCCTCTGCTGAAAGTAATTCTTATTAGGTCGACGAGGTTTTTTTCCAGCATATCGTTATCAGGTATTTATATTTTTTAAAACCTCCAATACTTGTTGCCTCGAATTCACTAGTAAGTCGCTTATAAGTTTAATGTCCTTATCGAAAGGCTTCCCAGTCCATTCATCCATAAAAAACTTTTTGAATTCAATACTAACCGGGCAAATATTTTTACCATATTGTTTATAGAGCCATTCTCCAAAATAGCCCCCCTTAAATTTAATATTTTCTCTTACATCAAGGTACCTTCCATCATAATCAAAAGAGCTAAAACTTTTTATCATCTGCTGAACCAAGGGCCTCCAGCGGTCGCGATCCATATTTTTCGTTCCAATATTTATTTCAGGATTTTCCACCGGATCGGCAAAGCTTTCTGTTGATTCGCGGCGGTGATTGTAAGAATGGATATCATAAACCACGATAAAGTCGTGCAGATCAAAAAGTGAATCAAAATATCTTTTAGCTTCTTTATAAAAGTTATCATATACCGTAAGGGAAGAAGCAACAATATCTTCCGGCAAATCATTCTTCCAAACCTGCAATCCCCACGCATCTCCGGGCTCTACATACACGGCTTTGTCACGAGACCTATTTACATCGGTTTCAAAACGTGAATGATGTACAATAATATTATTATCCGAAACTTCCAGCCACTTTGCCGTAAAAGGATCTTCTTCTCTTAGCCGGTCTTTGTCTTCAAGATTAAATAAGTCAGCCAATTCATCTCTTGTTTCATGCCCATCATGTATTGCAGTAGCTACAAGTGGCGAAAAGCCTTTGATAAACGTATAACTGGTTTTCATTTTGCAAAAAATTTACTAAGCCGTAACCAATATTATGCCTTTATTGGAAGATCGCCAGAATGTAAACCCGGGCCGTTGTTTATTTTGATTAATCAGCCGTAAGTAAAAGCCAAAGTCTATTCTAATGATGGCTACTTTAATTATCTTTCCTTTAAAATTATTTTGGTATGAAGAAATATTTGGTGGGCATAATTATTTTTTCATTTCTTTTTGTTTCCTGTCACTCCGGGAAGATTTCTTCAACTCAGCAGGAAAATAGGAAATGGGTCAGTCTTTTTAACGGAAAAAATCTCGATCATTGGATACCAAAAATTGCAGGATATCCTTCAGGAGAGAATTTCGGCAACACCTTTCGGGTTGACAACGAAATATTGAGCACGAGGTACAATGCCTACGACAGTTTTAATAAGCGATTTGGAGCCTTATATTATGATAAAAAATTTACCAACTATCGCCTGAAAGTTGAATACCGTTTTATTGGCAATCTTACGCCTGGCGCTCCTTCCTGGGGCTTTAGAGATGGAGGTATTCAATACC
>JBDSPQ010000407.1:0-3848 GCA_039930305.1 Ginsengibacter sp.
TAAATTCAAACTGCTGGGCAGCAGAACCGCCTTGTAGGTTCACTGATTGTCTTTGAGACTTTTGATTAGCCAACACCCCGGTGACGAAGAGCTTTCCAAACTGCAACTGGGTTTTGATTCCAAACAGGGATTGGGCGCCTGGTATTAATGTGCTTCTCGAAGGGAACGATACATTGCCTGCTTCAAACCTTTTTAATATTTCATCGTCGGTACCACTATAATCCAGTTTTAATTGATTCGTAAAATCAAAATTGGCTAATGTATTATAACTTATCGGGAATTTCAGTTTGTCACCGATATTAGCATTCACATTGAGCTGCGCGGCCATGTCAAAATCAAAGCCGCCGTTTTTTCGGGCTCTTTCGGGTAGAGTAGGATTTTTAATATTCTGCCCCTGGTATCCGGCGGTAATATCCACGTTTCCTTGAGGCTGAATATCGATCTTGCCATTTCCAAATAACCTGTTGAAGAGATTGTCATATATACTCAACTTTGGCTTTACCCGGCCGCGGTTTAATATGCTAAGGGTGTTAGCTCTTTTTTTAAAATATTCCGTTTCAGATTTTTTTGCCTGTATAGCGGCAAACTCGTCGAAAGTGTAAGAGGTCGGCGTTCTATAATAACGATCGCCTATTTTCTCGAAGACTGTATATCTTTTAGTCACCGGATCAAATGCTACAGAATCGCTGATATTCGCCGGGGTGTTGAAGTCAAAAGTGCTCCGCGAATTGGAAAAAAAGTCTCCCCGCCTGTCTTGAATAGGATAATGTAAAGTATCCGTATTAGGGTCAAAATTTATAGCATTGAGATTAAGGGTGGAGTCCTGGGCAATGGCCTTATTGCACACGCTGAGTGAAATTGCCGTCAGGGTAAGGCAAATCAATAAAAACCCAAAGAAATTCGGGAACAATTTTCTCTTCAGCAACATCCAGCAATAAATTAAGGTAGATTTCTCTCAAATAGCTTTTAGGGCTTTTTTAATTAAGTCTTCAAGTGTAGTTATGGTAGAATCTGAAATCGTTGTTTTCTTTATAGCCTGTTCACCTGCTTGCCTGTTAATCCCAAGAGCTACCAATGCATTTAACGCATCCTGCTCTAAAGTATTGCCATGAGACTGTATGCCAATCACTGTTGTATTCATTTTTGAAACCTTGTCCCGCAACTCTAAAATAAGCCTTTCTGCGGTTTTTCTACCAATTCCTTTTACACCCTCTAATAGCCTTGCGTTATTCTGCATTATAGCTGCCGTAATCTCATCAGGTTTCATGTTAGACAGCATCATCCTGGCGGTTGCTGCACCTACCCCGGAAACACTTATCAGCATGATAAACATTTCCTTTTCCATCGCATCAAAAAAGCCAAATAGCGTGTGAGAATCTTCTTTTACCTGCAGGTAAGTATACAATTTTCCTTCAGTAAGATGTTGAATTTGGGAATAAGTATTCAGGCTGATATTTACGTCATATCCTACACCATGCACATCTATATAAACAACTGTTGGATTTTTATAGGTAAACTTTCCGGATAGATACGAGATCATGACTGATTTTAGAGCGCCAAAAATAAGGAATTCGTGTTAATGCGTTTTTCTTAATCCTGAATCGTGATATTCATATAACGTAATAAATATGATGTTGTATTTTCACGGCTTCAAATAAAATAGTAAAGAGTCCAATGGATAGAAAACTTTCCGCAGCCATTACAGCAGTTGGTGGCTATGTCCCCGAGTACAGGCTTACCAATGCTGAATTAGAAACAATGGTCGAGACGAGCGACGATTGGATCAAAACCAGGACAGGCGTGGAAGAAAGAAGAATTTTAAAAGGAGAAAATATGGGAGTGTCTCATATGGCAGTGCCGGCGATTTTAGAGCTTTGCGAAAAGCGCGGTATTGATCCTGCGGAAATAGATTGTGTTATCTGTTGTACGGTTACCCCGGATATGACCTTCCCAGCAACGGCTAATATTATTACCCATAGAATAGGCGCCACGAAGGCCTTCGGATTTGATCTTTCCGCTGCGTGCTCCGGATTTCTTTTTGGCGTTACTACCGGTGCTGCTTTTATAGAGAGTGGCCGATATAAAAAAGTGGTGGTCGTGGGCACGGATAAAATGAGCGGCATTGTTGATTATGCTGATCGTACTACATGCGTGCTTTTTGGCGACGCAGCGGGGGCTATTCTATTGGAGCCAGATGAAAATGGTTACGGCATTCAGGACAGTCTTTTAAAAGCTGATGGAAGTGGTGCCGAATACCTCAAGATGGTCGCCGGGGGTTCTGCAAAACCTGCATCTATCGAGTCGGTGATGGCTAAAGAGCATTACATCTATCAGGAAGGTCCCACTGTTTTTAAATTTGCTGTAAAGGGCATGGCTGATGTGTCGTTTGAGTTGCTGGAAAGAAATAATCTCACCGGGAACGATATCGCCTGGCTTGTACCTCATCAGGCTAATAAAAGAATAATAAATGCGACCGCAAATCGGATGGGTCTAAGCATGGATAAGGTAATGATCAATATTCAGCGCTATGGTAATACAACCTCGGCGACTATTCCTTTGTGTCTTTGGGAATGGGAAAAGCAATTAAAAAAAGATGACATTATCGTATTGGCAGCGTTCGGTGGTGGGTTTACCTGGGGAGCTACTTTAGTAAAATGGGCATACGATACCCCATAATTTAACAGCTCTTTTTTCGCGAATACATTTCAATGAATAATTTAAAAGGTATTAACAAGGTGCTTTTTCGTTAATTCATTGCCGTGGCCAACACTTTAAATCCCCTGAATATCTAATATGTATGGAAAGATTTCTTCCGATATCATTCACATCATCACTACGGAACAGTTTTTGGAAGATCATGAAGAAATAAAAAACATTCAATTATGGATAAGAGAGAGAAATTACATTTGATGGAAAAGATTTTGCGTGAATTGGACGATGTGGTGAACAGCCAGACATCACTTCTTAAAAAGGTAGCACAACTGGAAGCGGAGAATATAAATCTCGGTAACAGGCTACTTGAAAAACAATTGCCTGAAATTCATTCAAAAGCCGATGATGCATTGAATCTTGCTACAGACCTGGTAACAGAATTTACCCAGGCAAAGGATAAATATATCACAGACAATAAGCTGGAAGAAGTATTGCCGGATGCTGTGTAGGCGAAAAGGAGGATTACTTTTCCAGTTTTAGTGATTCTTATTTTTTCGAATTCTCGAGAAAACAATAAAATCAGTTGGGGGGATTGGAGCAATCGCGTTCTGCCGCATCATTGTTATAATCTGCCCGCGGTGAAACGTTTGATGATTAAACAGGTGTAACAATACTTCGAATACAGGTTGTTTGAAAATCTCTTTTTTTGAATTCTGGTATTCGAAGACGTGAGTTACCTGTCTTTCATTAGCCGTATCCACCCATTGATGCCAGCGATTTGAAAATTCCACCCATCGGTTTTTAAGATCGTCAAAATTGCCGGTAAAATTTTTTGCCGGCCATTCTATATGTTCTGCAAGTTGAAGGCGTTCCCACCAAAGATCTTCCACATTCATAAGGTGGACACATGTGCCGAAAATACCTCCAAAACTGTCTTCCATATTTTTGCGCAATAGCTCATCAGGCAGCTCACTAATTTTTGCAATAATCATCTTATTGGTCCACAAATTATAAGCAGAATATTGAGTAAGGAGTTGCTTCATGTTCGCTATTTTTACCAAATTTACATCACCCTCATAATATTGTAATCCTAACCATGGCGACAAAAAAAAAATTACGCGGCTTTTCTTCTACGGCAATACACACCGGCACAAATCATGATGCAAATCAATCGCACCTTATCCCGATCTATGCGA
>JBDSPQ010000408.1:0-5084 GCA_039930305.1 Ginsengibacter sp.
GGATTGATGTTCCGCAGTGCCCGGTAAACATTAAATTCGTCGCCGGTAAACTCCTGGCGAAACCGCCGGCTGAGTACCACCTGGAATACATCTCCCCGCTCACAGGAAGTAATTCCTTTTTTCACCATAGCTATATAATCTTCATCTGTAATGGCAGATGTCTCTTTTTTTGAAACCCTGAAAGGATAGGTTGGCACATCTTTACTTTTTATCAGACTTTCTACCACATCTATCTCGCTTTCAATTCCTTTCAAATGATTTTCACAGATATAGAGTTCATCTTTGAAATGATTGATGGCAATTACATATTGATACAAACGGTAGCGGACGAGAGGAATGATTGCATTGTTTCCAATCTCCCCATCAACACCTTTTTCGCTTTTCAAATTGTCTTCAAGATTAATGGTCTCAAAAAACTGTACCGCATCGTAAGTAGTATATCCAAAAAGCCCCTGAGCCATCTTGATCGGTTTTTCTTCAGCGACTGCTACATTAAACCGGCCCATAAAATTCCATACCTCATCTGACACGATGGAGCTGTGGGTTATGGCTTTTTTTTGTGGTAAATCACCCGGATATTTATATTCTAACTCATGTTTATTTTTTATTTCAATTCCTGCAATGGCGTTAATTCCTATAAATGAATAGCTGTTTTCAGCGGCATGGAAATCTGTGCTCTCCAGCAGGATGGTATCCCGGAAACGATCGCGGAGGCGGAGGTATATCCCGACCGGAGTAAAAATATCAGCTAACAGTTTGCGATAGCTGGTGGATAAATCAATTTTCTTCATTTATTAAAGATTCTAAAGCCTGAATAATAGAACATAAAAAAACCCCGGCTGAGGCCGGGGCAATATATTTATTTACACAAACAAAAGCATTTCGGCACAATCAATTGATCGTATGCCACCAGCTTTTGTATGTGCTATTGATTTTCATTACTGATGCAAATATGTGTTGAATTTTTTAAATAGCAAATATTTTTTTTAAAGCCGGTTTATTTTGGCAACACTTTTAAACTATGAAATATGTTGTAGTGGTGTTAACTCATGTGAGGGATTGGTGAACCGAACAACTCTGGCATAAAATTTTCCATCTAAACTGCACAAATATTTATTTTGAGACTAATTCTATCTTGCTGCTTGACGGCCCTTTCATCACATCTTTTTTCCCAAAAAATAGAAAGCATTTACGTGAATCTATATACCGACAGCCTGAAGAAGGGCACTTACAATTATATCAACATAGATGGGAAAATGGATAATGGAAGTTACCTGCCTTTGGATTCAACTACTATAATCTTTGTTTCCACTGAGGGAAAGTTTACCGGTAATACGCTGTGGATCCCAGCAGATTTTCAGAAAGAGAAGGTTGGCATTAAAGCAATCCTGCGAAGCAATCACAGTATTTGCAAAGAATTTACGATGTACATCAAGAAAAAACCAGATGATGACAATCTAAAATCGGTGGATGAAATAATGGACGACATGAAACAGGACAAAAAAGCAACGAGGAAACAGAAAAGTTAACACCGCTAAAGTCAACATAGAATGCCCTGGTGTATTATACAGCAGGGCATTTCTTTTTTCCGTTAAGCAAATTTCTTTGCATCTTCCAAAAATTTCGCCAGCCCAATGTCTGTAAGCGGATGTTTTGTAAGCCCGAGGATAGATTCCAGCGGACAAGTACAGATATTAGCTCCTGCTTCTGCACATTTGATTATATGGAGCGGGCTGCGTATAGACGCAGCGAGTATTTCTGTTTCATAATCCTGGATATCGAAAATATGGGCGATTTGTTCAATCAGTTCCACACCGTCCCAACCGCTGTCATCGATACGGCCAATGAATGGCGAAACATAAGCCGCACCCGCTTTTGCTGCCAGTATTGCCTGCCCTGCACTAAAGATCAGCGTGCAATTGGTACGAATACCATTATCACTAAACCATTTGATAGCCTTAATACCATCCGGTATCATCGGCACTTTCACGACAATGTTTTCATGAATCGCTGCAAGCTTTTTTCCTTCTTCTATTATAGTTTTAAATTCAGTTGTAACCACCTCCGCGCTTACATCGCCATCCACCATTTCACAAATGGTTTTGTAATGATTGTTCACGGCTACTGTACCTTTAATGCCTTCTTTAGCCATTAGGGATGGATTAGTCGTAACACCATCCAAAATGCCAAGATCATTCGCTTCTTTTATCTGGTCGAGATTTGCCGTATCTATGAAAAATTTCATGGTTGTACCTTTTTAAATTATTAATGTTCGGGTAAAGATATTTTATTCTTAAGAAAAACACGGAAGAAGCAAACGAAGGAACTAATTCGCAAGGGAATTCAACCCAACAGTCCCTTATGCTCAGGTAATTGCAATTAGGGGGCAGAAATTAGTGTAGTACCGGCTGTATTTTGGAATAATAAGGCAAAAAAAAATCGGCAAGTTACTTACATCGCACCGCTCAACCACCTACCCTTGCTATCTTCCGATCCTGGGGGAGTTCAGCAGGAGCTGGTCGTATAAGACTTGCCGGCTGCAAATATATAGAAGAATTGTCAGGTAAGCCTGTTGAAACAATAATTCAAAAAAAATTATCAGTTTCTACTATTGACTATTTATGTTTTTTTAAAAACTTAATCCTGGTTTATCTGTCCTGGAATCGAAAGTCGCTACTCCCACCAGTTCATCTGAACGGCCGGTGAATGACTTATAGTAAACAAGTATTGTGTAAAGATTCTCAGTTTCAAAATAATTGCCATCTAATTCTTCAATGTTCGCCGGATTGCGCGGATCAACCACCGCATAAGTGTAATCGTAATATCCCTGTTTCAGAAACAGGTGGCTTTCATAGGCTTTCTTTCCGGGGTTAAATACCATTTTCAAGCTATCAGTCAGATTGTAATTAGTCAATTGGCCGAACAGGTATATGTCATTATTGGAATAAGCCGTACCGTTAGGTGGAATGAAAGTAAAATTTACCGTGGCATAATCTGCTTCCCAATATGGATTGATTCCCCGGATAGATTCCATAGAATACATGCCATTGAAATCCTGGTAATATACATAGCGCTGGGCATTCCTGGGAGCATCCGGCTTTACAAAAATATCAGTTGAATTCTTTTTATAATCAGCTGTTGCCACACGATCGCTTTGCAGGCGGAAGTCCCGTAAATCCAGCCACCGCCACTCCTTGCCACCGGGAAAAACCGTCTTATCTGGCGAATTGAAATCAAGCACCGATCCACGTATGAACGATGGCAGCAGGTTTTTATAAGCATTATCCCACCGGTAATTTTGCAGTACAACGACCTTTACCTGTTGAGCGGCATTGTAGCTTTCCAGGTTTTTTACATCCACTGTAAATTGTATACGCTGGTGTGTACGAAAATATTCCGGGGTAAATGGCTGCGTTACTTTCGCCACTATAGTCGCTTTACCGTCTAACACCATGAGTCTTTTCGTAAAGGCGAGTTTCGAAGTATCGCCGTCAAGAAAAACTTTTAAAATGTAATTTCCTGATTTAGTCGGGTACATATTCCTATCGGGAAGTAAAGCCTGGTAATGCGAGTAACGCGTATATGCGAGCGAAGATCTCCTGTAGGTATTGATGCGCATTTGAGTATAGCCTTTCATATAGTTGAACTGGCTCATGTTTACAGGGGTCCAGTCATAATTACATAGCTGGTAGGTGTAATAATAATATTTCACGTCAGCATCCATATCATCAAAATGTAGCTCTACCTGGTCGCCACTTTGAAGATTAATGACAGGAAGGCTTAGCTGGTTTCCGGAAGGAAAAAGTTTTGCTGATTTAATATTGTTTTGATAAATACTATCAGGGGATTGTGCGAAACAATTTTCGACTGATACCAACACGAAACCAATAAAGAATAAAATGGAACAGGGTATTTTGATGGGAAGCATCTAAATGAATTAAAAAAAATTAGTTTTACAAGATACCAAATATAGAACGTTTGAATGTTTCTTCTTTCATAGCCAGGCGTATTGCTTTTAACCGGCAAAAAACATTTTCGCGTTTCATCATTGGTCTCGCAATTATCGCTACCATGATCAGTGTAGCCGTAATGATAGTTGCACTCAGCTTTGTTAACGGATTCCAAAATGTCATTAGCGACAAGGTTTTCAGTTTCTGGGGACACATCCGTGTGCAGCAGAACGTTCTTGCCCAGGCAAGTATAGCTGAAGAAGCACCCATCAGCCGGAATGATACACTAGAACATTTCCTGCGAAATATACCAGACGTAAAAAGTGTGGAAAGGTACGCTACCAAGTCAGCCATCATCAGGTATAATGATGATATTGAAAGTGTGCTGATGAAAGGAATAGATAGCAGTTTTGATTTTAGCCGGATCAATTCTTTCCTTATGAAAGGCAAATGGATTTCATTCACCGATAGCGGATACAGCAAGGACATTAATATATCCCAATATGCGGCGAATCAGCTTGAAGCAAACGTTAATGACAGTGTGATCATTCTTTTTATACAAAGCGATGGCGGACAAAGGGCCAGGAAGCTAAAGATCGCAGGCATTTACAAAACAGGGATAGACGAATATGATCGGAATTTTTGCCTCGGCGATATCAAATTGATCCAACGCCTGAATGATTGGCCGCCGGAAGACATTGGTGGATATGAAATATTTTTGAACGACTACACTAAAACCGATTCTATAAATAATTATCTCTTTGAATCGGAAGCGTTACCCGGCAGGTGGTACAGTAAGACCATCCAGGAAATTTACCCCAACATATTTGATTGGCTCAACCTGCAGGGAAGAATAAAAAGTATCCTGCTGGGGATAATGATGGTAGTGGCAGTCGTAAACCTGATCACCTGCCTTATCATTCTTGTACTGGAGCGCACACGCATGACCGGTATTCTGAAGGCATTAGGCGCCCGAAATTTCACCATTCAGAAGATCTTTATATTCAATACCTCTATTATAGCCATTACTGGGATCGTTGCCGGCACATTATTAGGATTAGCCATTTGTTTGTTACAGGAAAAAACCGGGTTTATTAAACTGGATGAGGAAGCATACTTTATGGATGTGGCTCA
>JBDSPQ010000409.1:0-8779 GCA_039930305.1 Ginsengibacter sp.
TGCCATAACAACGATAATATTCGTCAAAAACAATTTCTTCCTGGAGCATCATAATCAGTTCATTTGTCTCGCCGTGTTTTTGAAAAAAATCTTCCGGGTTGTCCACCCTGTAAACGCTTTTCCAGCCACCGCCCGCATGTGGCTTCATGTAGGCCGGAAAACCTATATACCTGAAAATATTTTCCCAATCCATAGGATAAGCGAGGTTAGAAAAAGACTGGTCGGATGTGTCCGCAGGCATATGGCTGGAAGGTATGATCACTGTTTTAGGAACGGGCACATCAATTTTTGTAGCGAGGCAATTATTGAAAAATTTTTCGTCTGCACTCCACCAGAACGGATTGTTAATTACAGCTGTGCCACAAAGGGCCGCATTTTTTAAATAGGCCCTGTAGAAAGGCACATCCTGTGAAATACGGTCAATGATCACCGCGTAATCATCGCTTTCCCCTTGCATTACTTTGTCTATATGAACAGGTTCTGCTGAGATATTTTTTATGTTTTTGCTGTTAACTCTCTCAACAAAAGCTTCAGGAAAACTTCTTTCCTTTCCAAATAATATTCCAATCTTTTTCATGATAAAATTTTGTATAAAGTAGTTTCCCAGGTAGAAAATTAGGGGTAGCCAAATATATTTTTTGATTACCAATAAAACAAAATTATATTTTAACCTGCCTGAAGTATCTGTTGGTAAAGGTTTTACAGGCTCAAAATTTTTGGATAGTTCGATTGAAAAGAAATCCGTTTGCGCAGCTTCACAGCATTGTTTTATGAAAAACAACCTTAACGGACAGGTTGAAACCAAATTGATATTTCGTTACTTTTGGCCTCCTTATGCAAACGGAAAACGCAGGTAGCCTCATCAGCGATACACTCGTACTGTCCTCTGTCTATCTTGCCAGGGAAGTCATTATCGATATTTATCAGCCTTCCATAAATTTTGATCCGGCGAAGGTGAGCCTTTTACTGATCAACGATGGCCAGGATTTGCTTAATATGAATTTTGGTAAAATACTGGACCGACTTTACAGAGGCAACGATATCGAACCCGTTTTGTGTGTGGGAATCCACTGCAGCGCTGACCGTAAAAATGAATATGGGACGGCAAAATTCCTTGACTATAAAGGACGTGGTTCGAAAGCACTGGCTTACCAGCAGTTTGTTTTGCTTGAGTTACTGCCTTTTTTACAAAGCACTTTTCCGGGGTTTACTTTTAAAACGAAATCATTTTGCGGCTTTTCACTGGGAGGGTTAAACGCATTAGATACTGTCTGGAATCATCCCGGTGAATTTTCGCGGGCCGGTATTTTCAGCGGATCGCTGTGGTGGAGAAATGTAAGCCATGAAGATCCCGCATATGATGAGCGTAACCATCGCATCATGCACAACCAAATCAAGAACGGCAGCTTTGCCCCGGGCTTGCAATTTTTCTTTGAGACAGGAACGCTTGATGAAACCAATGACCGTAATAACAACGGCATTATTGATTCTATTGATGATACGTTATCGTTAATAGAAGAATTGATAGCGAAGGGTTACGATCCCGGAAAGGACATTCGCTACCTGGAGCTTAAGAATGGAAAACATGATGTAGCTACATGGGCAAGGGCATTCCCCGAATTTTTAAAATGGGGGTGGGGCAAACAATAAGCTTACATCAGTTCATTTACCTGGCCACAACGAGACTGAATTTATCGACCTAAAAATCCAGCCTTACAAATGCTTCCATCGCCGCGTATCTTGTAAGCCCCAGCCTTGCATACAAATCAGCTGTATTGGCATTTCTTTCTTCTGCCCTTTGCCAAAACTCACGGTTGTCACTACCCTGGAAGGGCACACTGTCTTTTTGCGACTGGTGAATAAAGATGCCATAGCGCTTTTTACGTACCTGGTCAGGACTCATTGGCACAGCCATTTCTATTTCCGTAATATCCCATTCTTCCCATGCGCCTTTGTACAGCCAGACACGGCATTCGTTTAACCAGTCATCACCGTCTTTTTTTATGCGGTCGAGAGCGGCAAGAATAATGTCGATGCAAACCTTGTGGGTACCGTGGGGATCTGCCAGGTCGCCTGCGCAAAATATCTGGTGCGGTTTTATTTTTCGTATAAGGTCCACCGTTATATCCACATCTGCCTGCCCCATCGGGTTCTTTTCTATCGTACCTGTTTCATAAAATGGGAGGTTCATAAAATGGATCTGCTCCTCGGTAAGGCCCACGTATTTGCAGGTAGCTCTTGCCTCGCAGCGGCGTATAAGGCCTTTGATGCTGCGTATTTCCGCCGTGTCCATTTCGGACGATTTTTTTTCTTTGATGTAAGCGGTAGTTTTTTCCAGGATGGAACTGCTGACCGTAGCGTCGATATCAAAAATTTTCTCAAAGCCAACAGTAAAGTCCAGGAAGCGCGTTACAAATTCATCAGTCACCGCGATATTGCCGCTGGTCTGGTACGCTACATGAACCTCATGGCCCTGGTCGTGCAGGCGCATGAATGTTCCGCCCATACTTATTATATCATCGTCTGGGTGGGGCGAAAAAATGACGACACGTTTGGGAAATGGCTTGCTTCGTTCAGGATGATTGGGCATGGCTGAATGCGGCTTACCACCGGGCCAGCCAGTGATGCTGTCCCGTAACATATAATATACTTCAAGGTTAATGCCATAGGCATCTCCCTTCTCCGTCAGCAGGTCGCTAAGGCCAAACTCGTTATAATCGTGATCAGTAAGACTTAAAACAGGCTTATCTAATTTTAAGGAAAGGCTAACGACAGCGCTTCTAATCATCGCCGGTGTCCACTCGCATTCACCGGTAAGCCAGGGCGATTTAAACCTGGTTAATTCGGAAGCTGCAAATTCATCGAGCACAAAGGTGCAGTCATCATGATTTTGAAGCAGTGATGCGGGCACTTCCTCGGTAGGTGTCCCTTCTATCGCTTTTTGTATCACCGGTGCTTTGGTTTTGCCCCAGGCAAGTAAGATAATTTTTCCCGACTTCATAATGGTGCTGATGCCCATAGTAATGGCCATCCGTGGCACCTCAGAAATATTTCCAAACTCATGGGAGTTGGCTATGCGGGTAGAATTATCAAGCGTAATCAGCCGTGTTTTTGAGTAAACCGGGGAACCAGGTTCATTGAATCCGATATGCCCGTTGATACCGATCCCTAATATTTGCAGGTCAAGGCCACCTGCTTCACTTATTTTATTTTCATAATCCGCGCAATGCTCTTTTACCTGATCTTCTGGTATCAATCCGTTGGGCAAAAAATAATTCTCCGGATCGATATCTGTTTGCTCGAAAAGATATTTACGCATAAAATAATGATAGCTATTCAGCGCATCAGGCTCCATCGGATAATATTGATCCAGGTTGAACGTAATAACGTTTTTAAAACTCAGCCCTTCTTCGCGATGCATTTGCACCAGCTCCGCATAAAGCGATTTTGGAGTAGATCCGGTAGCAAGGCCGATCACCGCCTTTTTTCCTTCCGTATTTTTTTGTTTAATGAGGTCCGCGATAATTTTTGCCACATGGCGTGAACCTTGTTTGGGTGTTTCAAAAATTTCAACGTGAATTTTTTCGAGAGAATCAATCATGTGCAAAAAATTTAATTATACCGGTGATGTGAAGTGCGCCAAATTATGAAGAAAAAAATAAATTGTAAAAGCAACGCAGGTGATTTTATCAATAAATAATAAATATCGTCAAAATGCCGGGGCATATCTTATTCTTCCTGCATCGTGATCACTTAGGCCATTGTATATTTTAATAATTCGGCTATAAATTTTTTGGTCTCTTTCCAAAATATTAACAACGATCAGGTCACGAACCTACCTTGGTAATTTTGAGCACATTTGTCGGGAGGTGGAGGTTTACAGGCGTACTACCGGTATTCACCACGACATCACCTTCTTTGAGAAAGCCTCGTTCACGCAGAATGTTTATTTCGTCAAAGAAAATATCATCAAGGCTTTCTTCCTGGTCGTAGAATAGAGCACGGACGCCCCAGCTGAGGCTAAGTTGATTGATGAGGCTTTTTTCTTTACTAAAAATATATAAAAGAGATTTTGGACGGTAACTGCTAAGCATAAAGCCTGTGTATCCACTTTGTGTCATACCAATCAGGGCATCCGCCTGCACATCGGCTGCCAGCTTACAGCCGCTATAGCACAATGCATCACTCATAAACGATGGCGAATGCGGCTGGGGGGTCAGGATATCATCCCTGTTATAATCGTACGCACTTTTCTCGATTTCAAGAATGATCTTTGTCATTGTTTCTATCACCAGAGTAGGATGGGAGCCGGTGGCTGTCTCCGCACTGAGCATCAGGGCATCCGCTCCTTCCAGCACCGCATTTGCCACGTCAGTAATTTCGCTCCGGTTGGGCTTTACCCGGTCGATCATACTTTCCATCATCTGCGTAGCTACAATTACAGGCTTGGCGCGGTGCATGCATTTTCTTATGATCTCCTTCTGTATCAACGGAACCTTCTCAATGGGAAGCTCTACGCCAAGGTCTCCCCGGGCAATCATGATGCCGTCGCTTTCGATAATAATGTCTCTTATATTGAGAACAGCTTCAGGTTTTTCGATCTTGGCAATCACTTTGGCTTTACTGTTTCTCGCTTTCAAAATATCTTTTAAGCCAATAATATCTTTTACTTCCCTTACAAATGAAAGCGCTATCCAATCCACATTCTGGTCGATAATGAAATCAAGATCAGCGAGGTCTTTTTCTGTTAAGGCAGGTAAAGAAATTTTTGTATCTGGAAGATTCAATCCTTTTTTAGAAGAAAGAATGCCACCAAGTTGTACGATCACTTCCACATCATTGTTCTCTAAAATCCTGACCACCTTTACTTCGATTTTTCCATCATCGATCATAATGATATTTCCAGCTACCACGTCGTTGTGCAGGTTAGGATAGCTTACATAAATCTTTTCCCTGGTACCAATGCATTTAGTGTTGGTGAATGTAAGGATGTCGCCGGCGTTAATTTCCAGGGCATTATTTTCTATTTCACCTACCCTTAATTTCGGGCCTTGCAGATCGGCAAGTATTGCAACATTAAAAGGAAATGTCTCATTTATTTTCCGGATATTTTGAATAATGGCGGCTTTATTTTCATGTGAGCCGTGGGAAAAATTTAATCTAAAAACATTGACGCCTGCTTTCACAAGTTCTGCCATCGCCTCAAACGTGTCGCTTGCAGGGCCCAGCGTAGCAACGATTTTAGTTCGTTTGGTTGCGTGTTGCAATCCGGATGTATTAGGTGTAGCTCCGGCGTTAGAATTTTGAATATTTTTAGACATGTATCTTATTGAATTTTACATTGGTTTGTTTGGTTTCCAAATTATGCTCCGTGAATTTTTAAACTCTTCTCCTTCTTTTTTGATTTGTACGTAAAAAGTTTTTCTTGACGCAAACCTACGCCGACTTAGCCTTAGCTCGATAATATTCTTACAATCTTCATCCAGTCCTCACTAATGCGCTGCTTTTTCTTCACTGCATCATTCAGGGGAATATAATGCATCCGGTTATTTACGATACCTACAAAAACGTTGTGGCGCCCTTCTATCAGACATTCCACCGCTGCATACCCCATGCGGCTGGCAATAAGCCTGTCAAGGCAGGTTGGTGCTCCACCTCGCTGAATATGTCCCAGAATACACACCCGAACTTCCTGCTCAGGCATTCTTTCAGTAATTATTTTAGATAATTCATTGGCACCAAATTCTTCTCCTTCGGCAACAACAATAATGTTTACCAATTTCTTCCGGCCATGCTTTTCAGCCAATGCCTTGATGATATCTTCAATATCTGTCCTTCTTTCCGGGATCAGAATATTTTCGGCGCCGGTAGCGATACCACTGTGCAATGCGATGTATCCTGAATCCCGTCCCATTACCTCGATAATGAAAAGGCGGTCATGGGCGTCTGCTGTATCCCGAACTTTATCGATGGCCTCAACAGCCGTATTTACAGCGGTATCAAAACCAATAGTAAAGTCCGTGCCGGATATGTCTTTATCAATAGTGCCGGGAAGGCCGATGCAAGGGATGTCAAATTCGTTAGAAAAAATTTGGGCGCCGCGAAAAGAACCATCACCTCCAATAATTACAAGGCCATTGATGCCATGCACGTTTAAATTTTCAAATGCTTTCTGCCTGCCCTCGTAGGTAAAAAATTCTTTACACCGTGCAGTTTTTAAAATTGTGCCGCCACGTTGTATTATGTTAGCGACACTTTTACTTTCCATTTTGTAGATGTCCCCATCTATCATGCCCGAGTAACCGCGGACAATGCCAAAAACTTCAATGCCGTTATAGATACCGGTTCTTACAACAGCCCGGATAGCAGCATTCATACCCGGCGAGTCACCGCCGGATGTAAGCACACCAATTTTTGTAATTTTTTGCTTGGACATTTACGAAAAATTTCCTGTTAGTTTTGATAGCTATTTTAAAAAGCGTCAAAAATACATCTTTACAATTAGTTAGGGAGAATTTACATCAGCTGCATTTTTAGTACTAATATATTTTAATAATTCTTTTATTTGCGTTTTTTGAAGACGTGTTTTTAAATAATTGCGCCAATATATAAATGAGATATTCCTATGCAAAAAAGCTTAACATGATTCCGTTAAGTTCAACCTTGTCAACCTTTTAAAAATTGGATTTTAAAATAACTGGTTCTGCTGGGGAGTTATTCAATTATAGTTTTCCCGCTGTACGCGCAGGTGGCATTTGATTATTATTACAGGGTGGCCAGCAATTTCTTAAATTCCGTGTCAAGGGGAACTTCAAACAATTCCGCAAAATCCGGGATGTAGTAATATTGGATAGTTATAGAATGATTCAATGCTTTAATTCAATGACACATCAAATTCTTTTTCTTCCGTCAGGGAATGATCTTTTACAACATTGTACAAAGTATCTCTTTCTACAGGTATCCGCTTTGCCTGTTTGATGAGCGTCGTCAGTTCCCCGGTGGTCATAGTGGGATGTTGTTCCTCGCTCCCTGCCATGGAATATATTTTTGTAGAGTCGTCAATAGTGCCGTCAATATCATCTACTCCAAAAGACAATGAGAGTTGCGCATTTTGCCGTCCAAGCATAGGCCAGTAGGCTTTTATGTGCGGAAAGTTGTCCATGTAAATTCGCGCTACCGCATACATCTTCATGTCTTCTACTACAGACGACTCCGGCACGTAGCTCATGTCATTATTTTGATTGCGGAATTTAAGCGGTATAAAAGTATTAAAACCATGGGTCACGTCCTGCAGTTCACGAAGCCTCGACATGTGGTCAATCCGGTGGCCGTAATTTTCGATGTGTCCATAGAGCATAGTAGCATTTGAATGCATTCCTAATTTATGGGCTTCCTCATGAATTTTTAGCCATCCTTCAGCATTCACTTTATCCGCGCTTATTTGCCCGCGGATTTCTTCATCAAAAATCTCAGCGCCGCCACCCGGCAAAGACTGTAAGCCGGCGTTCTTCAGGCGAAGCATTCCCTCTTCAATGGTGAGCCGGGCTTTCCTGAACATATAATCCAACTCCACGGCCGTGAATCCTTTTATATGGAGTTCCGGCCGGTGCAATTTAATTTCTGAAATAAGTTCACAGAAAAACGTAAGGTCCATTTTGGGATGGACACCACCTACGATATGCACTTCCGTCACGGGCTTGCCATCATAGCTTTTCACTATATCCAGCATCTGTTCTTTCGTAAGTTGCCAACCCTCATCGCGATGCGCATACAACCGCGAGTAAGAGCAAAATTTACATGAAAAGACACATACGTTCGTGGGCTCAATGTGAAAGTTTCGGTTGAAATAGGTTTTGTCCCCGTGTTTCTTTTCTCTTATATAATTGGCAAAGGTGGCACTGATACCGGTACTGGCGTTCTCGAAAAGCTGCAGGCACTCGTCGCTGCTGATTCGCTCATCGCTAATAATTTTTTCCGTAATTTTTTTGAAATCTTTTCCCGGCTCCAGGGATTCTATTAGAGCAAAAAGCTCATCATTTTTGTTGGTTTCTGACATGCATCAAAGGTACTCCGGCAAAGGCTCTAAAACAAAAAAGAGACCCGGCTGTGGGTTTCGCCTGGCGCTTACTAAATAAACTTATTGTTTAATAATTCTTTCTACTTCCGTTTTGTCTTTGTAAAAAAGCTTCACTATATACATGCCTTTAGCGAGGCCGGCAACATCTACTGTTATCTCAGTAATGCCTGTGCCATTCAAATCTTTCCTGTAAACCAATTGGCCAACAGAATTGTAAACGGCGATACTTTGCAGGTTGGCAGGAGGCCGGGCATGCCTGACAATAAATGATTGGGAGAAAGGATTGGGATAAATAAGATATCCCTGGCTTTTTAATCGCTGGGGAAGAATCTTTTTATAGATGTTGATATTGTCTATGTAAAGATTATTCTGATGATTGCTTTTAGCAACAAAATATGTCTGGAAGTTTGCTGCGTTTAAAGCAGGTGAGATGTAAAGTTTTACATTTTGCCATTGAGACGGTGCACTGGGAACAAACAGGTTGCCATCCGGGAAATTGGGCGAGTTGATCGTCTGCAGGTCTGCGCCCCATTTTTTCCAGATAGTCGTAAAAGTTTGCCCGCAATCCTGCGTTAGCCGTACCTCCAGCGTATCTAAAGGAAAAGTAGTACTGCCCGGATATTGCAAGCCGGGGGCATCGGCATAATCGAATGATATAAAAAAGGAATCCGCTAAGGGGTCAAAAATGACAACGGGCGAAAC
>JBDSPQ010000410.1:0-5484 GCA_039930305.1 Ginsengibacter sp.
CCTGGCAACCTTGTCTTTTTACCCGGCACACCATATCACGATGGGCGAAGGGGGTGCTGTCCTCATCAATAATGCTTCACTTAAAAAAATTGCGGAGAGTTTCAGGGATTGGGGAAGGGATTGCTGGTGCGCGCCGGGCTTTGACAATACCTGCGGAAAGCGTTTTGATTGGCAATTAGGAGAATTGCCCCAAGGCTACGATCATAAATATACTTATTCCCATATTGGCTTCAATCTCAAACTAACCGATATGCAGGCCGCTATTGGGATAGGCCAGCTGGCCAAAGCTGATACATTTATTGAAAAACGAAGGGAAAATCATGCAAAATTAAAGGCCCGGTTTCAAAAATTTGAAGAACATTTCATTTTGCCCGAAGCCACTCAAAATAGCCAGCCAAGCTGGTTTGGCTTTATGCTTACGATTAAAAAGAGCAGCCCAATAGATCGTAATGAATTAGTTGGTTATTTGGAGAAAAACAAAATTGGGACCCGTTTATTTTTTGGAGGAAATTTGTTACGGCAACCAGCATATGCCAACGTTTGTCATCGAAAGATCGGTGAATTGCCAAATTCGGATTTTATTATGAATCAATCATTTTGGCTGGGTGTCTGGCCCGGATTAAACGATGAACATTATGATTATATTACGGATAAGATCGATGAATTTATAAAGCAAACAACACCTTGAAGGATACTATTTTAGTTACGGGTATTACAGGATTCCTGGGTTCTCATATCGGTAAAATGTTGTGTGAAAATGATTACAAGGTATTTGCCACCAGGCGCCAAAAATCCATCCTGAAAAATTGCTGTGATTATGAGGATAAAATCTCCTGGATTAATGTAGATGAAGATGACTGGAAAGATAGAGCCATAGCCGTTGCGCCAGCAACGATTGTACACGCGGCCTGGACGGGCGTCGCCGCTACTGAAAGGGATGATTGGGAATTACAAACAGAGAATTTGTCATTTCTCCAGGACCTATTGGATATAGCTCAACGATCAAATAGCCATAAAATAATTGGTTTGGGGTCGCAGGCTGAGTATGGCCGGGCTGATAAAATAATTTCAGAATCCGGGCCATTGAGACCTTCCAATGCTTATGGAGCGCTAAAAATTGTAGCGTCTGAAATGATTAAACAATTTGCCCACCTTCACCAGGTAAGTTGGTCTTGGTGCCGGGTGTTTTCCGTGTTTGGAGAAAACGAAGCTCCAGATTGGCTGTTGCCAAGCGTAATTCAAAACATGCTGGCCAAAAAAAAAGGAATGGATTTTTCCCCGGGAGACCAGGAGTATGCTTACTTGTATGTAAAGGATTTCGCTGAAGCGATTGAGAAAGTCATAACCAGCACTGAAGCTCCAAGTGGTTGTTATAATATCAGCGGGATACAACCACTTGCCCTGAAAGACATAATAACTTTGATCAGGAATTCTATTAACCAGGATTTTCAGCTAAACTTTGGTGCGCTGCCCTACCGGGATAATCAATCCACGCTGGTAGCCGGCGATATGGCACTGTACAATAAGACCTTCGGAACTTTACCTACCACCCCATTGGAGCAGAGTATCCAAAACACGATTGAATTTTATACGTCAAATTTGCCGAATGAAGGTATCTGATTTCATAGCATCTTTTCTTGAGAAAAAAGGCGTTACACACGTCTTTGAATTGTCAGGCGGCATGATCACACACTTACTTGATTCGCTGAGCCAAACGACAACGATCAACATTATCTCAATGCATCACGAGCAGGCGGCCGCATTTGCTGCCGATGCTTACGGGCGTGTGACTGGTTTGCCCGGCATTGCGTTAGCCACTAGCGGGCCAGGAGCAACCAACCTGCTTACTGGTATCGCAAGTTGTTATTTTGATTCATCACCGGCCATATTCATTACCGGGCAGGTAAACCGGCATGAGCAAAAAGGTACCCGCCCAATCAGGCAATTGGGTTTCCAGGAAACGGATATCGTTTCAATGGCATCGCCGGTTACCAAAGCCAGTTTCCTGGTAAATGATCCTGCAGATATTCCGTCAATATTTGAAAAAGCTTTTCACCTTGCGACTGAAGGACGGCCAGGCCCGGTTTTGCTGGATATTCCGATGGATGTACAACGTGCCCAAATCGAATTGCCTTCTCACCCGGATGAGCCGGTAAATCCTTTACATGAATTTGACGATGACCTTTTTGCAAATTTAAAAACGGATATCCAACGGTCGAAAAAGCCGGTAATATTGGTGGGAAGGGGTGTCAGGTCTTCATTTTCGACAGAAGCTTTTTTACAACTCGCAGAAAAGCTAAATATTCCCATTATCACTACATTATTAGCTGTAGATGCCTTGCCATTTCATCATCCGTTGAGAGCGGGTTTTATCGGGAGCTATGGAAACCGTTGGGCAAATATTGCCTTCGGGGAATCTGATTTTGTATTGGTATTAGGCAGTAGGTTGGACATCAGGCAAACAGGTGCCGATACCCTTTATTTCGAAAAAAGAACAATTTATCATGTTGATTGTGTACCGGAGGAAATAAATAACCGGATAAAGGGTTGCATCCCGATTGTATCAGACGTTAAGATTTTCATGCATTCATTCCTTTCTTTTATAGAAAATGAAACCTTCGAAAGAAAAAGTAATTGGTTTGAATATATAGCAGGTTTAAAAGAACAATGGCCGGACACGAAAGAACTATCGGTTCCAAAAAATGCTATAAATCCCAATGATTTTATGCAACAGCTTTCGAAGGCTTCCACCTCTGCACGGGCGTTTATTGTAGATGTAGGATCGCACCAGATGTGGGCAGCTCAATCGATCCGGCTGAAAGAAGGCCAGGCTTTTCTCACTTCGGGTGGTATGGGTGCCATGGGTTTCGCCCTACCTGCCAGTATAGGTGCGTGCCTTGCATACGGGAAGCAAAACCTGGTAGCGATAATTGGAGATGGCTGCATGCAATTGAACATCCAGGAACTTCAAACCATTGTTCGCAACAAGCTGCCGGTAAAAATAATTGTAATGAATAACCAGAATCTCGGCATGATCAGGCAATTCCAGGATAGTTATTTTGAGTCGCGGTATCAGTCTACTTATTGGGGATATTCGGCGCCTGATTTTGAAAAAATAGCATATGCTTACGGTATTAATAGTAAAACGATCAGTACACCTGGAGAAACAGGCAGCGCAATGGAATGGCTTTGGAATGAAACAAACAAGAATGAGCCCGTCTTGCTACAGGTAATGATAGATCCGCACACAAACACCTATCCTAAAATCGCGTTTGGCAAACCTATTACTGAAATGGAACCATTTGCCAGCCCTGTTGATATGGAGGGTACCTGATCATAATTTGCCGGCAGCAATTTTCCGAATTAATTGCTGTAACAATACACCTGTATTTGCAGCTGGCAAACTTTCATTCATTGCAGGTAGATTGCATAGTTTTGACCGGTTTCTCCATAGCAACCAAGGAAATAACTATCTATGCCAAATGCAATAGAAAAAATATTTTTACAAATAGATTTTAAATCAGTGCCGAAGAAAATTACTGATGGGTGTAATTAATAAATATTTATTTACTGGTTCTCAAAGAACCATTGTAGTGAAAAAAAATATTCTTGGTTCCTTTGGCGTAAAAGGATTGGGTATATTAACCTCCTTTGTGCTGGTACCTTATACAATCCATCTTCTCGATAAAGAAAAATATGGAATTTGGATCACTATATTTTCTATTGTTACCTGGTTTAATATGATGGACATCGGGTTGGGAAATGGCTTCCGAAATAAATTTGCAGTAGCCATCGCATTAAAAAAAACACAACTCGCAGAGGCTTACGTCCAAACGCTTTACGGGTCAATGATCCTTATTTCCGCTGCGCTTTTGGCAATATTTTTTATCGTTAATCCATTTCTAAACTGGTACCGTATCCTCAATATAGGTACAGATTTCGACGAGAATCTCAACCTGGCTGTTATAACAGTATTCGTTTTATTTTGTGTGCAACTGGTGCTTAAAAATGTATCCACCATTCTGCTATCGTTACAGAAAACCACTTTTAGTAACAGCCTGCTGTTGTGTGCAAATGCCCTTTCATTATTAGTGATTTTTCTGACTGCTCAGTTTTTCCACCATAGCCTATTTTCGATAGCTGTGATATTTATGGTTTCCCCCATTGTTATTTTCAGCCTCGCTACAATAAGGTTGTTCAGTACGCAATTGAGGCATTTTCACATTCGCCTTTTCAGCTTTCCGGAAAAAATATATTTTAATGAATTGATGAGTTTAGGAATTAAATTTTTTATTATCCAAATCACAACCGTAGTGATGTTTTCTTCCAGTAGTATCATCATCTCGCAACTTTACGGACCGGCTGCGGTAACTCCTTATAATGTGACCTACCAGTTTTTCGCTGCGACACAAATCGTTTTTGGGATTGTGATTACGCCATTTTGGACGGCCTTTACTGAAGCCAATGCAAAGGGAGATAATTCCTGGATTAGGAAATCAATTAAAAAACTTCTGGGTCTGTGGGTTATTTTTTCCGCAGGCATTATATTACTGTGGCTCGTATCTCCTTTTATTTTCAGGATTTGGCTCGGCGATAAAGTGACTATTCCGTACCAATTGTCATTTCAATTTGCTCTGTTCGCAGTCTTGATGAGTTGGTCATCCATTTTTTCTTTTTTCGTGGCTGGCATTGGTAAAATAACCGTGTCATTATATGGCGCAATTTTCCAGTGTATCGCATATATTCCCCTGGCCATATTTTTAGCGACCAGTGCAAATCTTAAAACGACAGGTATCATCCTGGCAACGAACCTTAATCTCCTTATACCGGTAGTTTTTTTATCTATTCAAACAAAAAAAATAATTAACAACGAAGCGCATGGCATCTGGAACAAATAATAATGTGCCGTTACTTTCTATAGCAATGCCGACGTGGAACCGGTCTGCAAATTTGCAGGAAGCCTTAATGCATTTACTGCCGCAGGTTACCCCTTACTCAAAGCAAATTCAAATAATTATTTCAGACAATGGGTCTACTGATGATACACAGGACGTAATAAAAAAGGTCATTCACCAATACCCGGAGCTGAATATTATTGCCAATAAAAATGACACTAACTTAGGTTTCTACGGAAATCTCTGGAAATGCCGTCAGCTGTCATCAGGCAAATATTTATGGGTGCTTTCTGACGATGATTATGTTTGTGAAGGTTTGATACAGGAGGTGATTGACAGCATAAATATTTCGAAGAAATTAGCTGTAATATATTTGAAAATAAATTCAACGCTCACTTCGTTTATCCGTAAACGTATGAGCCGGGATCAACTACTGGCTGAAGAAGGATATCATATTGGATTAATAAGCAGTGTAATTTTTCTAAATGAAAAGCAGTCAGATAAAGCACTTTATGAAAAGTATCCCACCAGTGCTTTTCTCGGATTTATATTCCTGCTACACGCTTTTGTTTTTTCTCGCAACGTGATT
>JBDSPQ010000411.1:0-4143 GCA_039930305.1 Ginsengibacter sp.
GCATATCCCCCGCAGTGAAAATTTTTGAAATATTTGTCCGATAGTCCTTTTCCGAAGCCTTTACATTTCCGCGTTCATCTAACTCGACAGATGCCTGCTCAAGTAGACCGGTATGTTCCGGGTGCACAAAACCCATAGCTAATAAAGCAAGTTTGCACGGTATTTCGACTTCGCTGCCAGCCACTTCCTCGTATTTAGCCGGTTTGTTGTCAGTAGAAAATTTCCATTCAAGATCAACTATTTTGAGGGCTTTTAAATTTCCATCTTCGTCGCCCACAAATTCTTTTGTCGCAATGGCCCAATGCCTATTTACTCCTTCCTCATGGGAACTGGTAGTTTTAAGAAGCATTGGGTATGTGGGCCATGGCATATAGAGGCCTCTGCTTTCAGGCGGCTTGGGAAGTAATTCAAACTGGGTGACGGATGCCGCTTTCTGCCTGTTGGAAGTTCCAACGCAATCGCTACCTGTATCTCCGCCGCCTATGACTACCACATTTTTTCCGGAGGCAAGAATATCAGTTTCTTCCACTTTAATATTTGAAACCCTTTTATTCTGCTGCGTCAGGAAATCCATAGCAAACTGAATTCCTTTTAGCTCTCTGCCGGGAATGGGTAAATCCCGTGGAATGGTCGAGCCTCCTGCTAAAACAATTGCCTGGTATTCCCTAAGAAGGTCACTAATTCCTATGTCTACGCCGACATTTATATTACACTTAAACTCAATTCCTTCTTCTTCCATTAACTCTGTTCGGCGTTGGATAACCCATTTTTCCAGCTTAAAATCAGGTATGCCGTATCTTAGAAGACCTCCCGGGTGATCATCTCTTTCAAATATGGTTACTGAATGTCCAGCATAGTTGAGCTGGACGGCAGCAGCTAGACCAGCTGGCCCAGAACCAATCACGGCAACTTTTTTGCCTGAGCGAAGATTAGGCTTTCTCGGAAGAACAAAACCTTTATCGAAGGCGATTTCAATAATGTGCTTTTCGATTTCTTCAATAGTAATAGCAGGCTGGTTTATGGCAAGCACACAGGATGCTTCGCAGGGCGCCGGGCAGATCCGGCCCGTAAATTCGGGAAAGTTATTAGTCGATGCTAATATGTCATAGGCTTCTTTCCAACTTTTTCTATAAACAGCATCGTTAAACTCAGGAATGATATTTCCCAGAGGACAGCCTTCGTGACAAAACGGAGTACCGCAATTCATGCAACGGGCTGATTGTTCGTTTAGTTTTTCATCAGTATACCTATGCATAAATTCATTATAATCGTTCAACCTCTCAACAGGCGGACGCTTATTTGGTAATTCCCTCGTATGTTCTAAAAAGCCAGTAATTTTCCCCATAATATTTGTAAAGTGAAATTGCAATTAATTATCAAACCAGACTTACCCTTTTACTTTAACAGCAAATTTCTTTTCCAAAAGTGCCCTTTTGTAATCCCTGGGAAACACCTTCACAAAGTTTTTTAATTGATTTTCAAAATCATTTAATACGAATTTGGCAACTGTACTATTAGTATATTGGTAGTGTTTAGTAATCATTTCATTTAAGAACCTCTCGTCCCGTTCATCCAGCACATCCAGGTCGACCATTTCTTTATTACATAGACTTTCGAAATTGTGTTGAACATCGTAAACATAGGCTAATCCTCCACTCATTCCTGCTGCAAAATTTCTACCTGTAGGGCCCAGAATGATTGCATTGCCGCCAGTCATGTATTCACAGCCGTGATCCCCTACGCCTTCTACCACGACATTTGCACCTGAATTTCTTACACAAAATCTTTCGCCTGCTTTACCACGGATGAAAGATTCACCGGATGTAGCTCCATAAAAAGCAACGTTGCCTATAATGATATTTTCTTCAGGAACAAATGCTGCGGCTGGAGAAGGATAAATTATAAGTTTTGCCCCGCTTAAGCCTTTCCCGAAATAATCGTTGGCATCTCCTTCCAGTTCCATAGTGACTCCTTTGGTATTGAAGGCAGCAAAACTTTGTCCGGCAGTACCAGTCAGTTTGAAGTGAATGGTATCGGGCGGTAAACCCACATCTTTATATTTTTTTGTAATTTCATTTGACAATATCGCACCACACGCCCTGTCAGTATTCTTGATATCAAATGATGCTTTGACAATTATTTTATTATCAAGGGCCGGCCGTGCAGCCTCGAGGAATTTCCAGTCTAAAACCTCACTGAGTCCATGATCTTGCTCTTCAATTTTATAAAGTCCTGTATATCTTGAAGCAGGTTCTTTATACAGAATGGACGACAAATCAAGATTACTAAATTTCCAATGTTCTATGTCTGCTCTTCTTTTCAGGTGATCAACCTGGCCTACCATCTCATTCACGGTGCGAAATCCAAGTTCAGCCATAATCTCCCTTAGCTCTTCAGTAAGAAATTTGAAGAAGTTAACAACATGATCCGCGTCCCCGGTAAATCTCTTACGCAATTCTGGGTCTTGGGTGGCCACTCCTACAGGGCACGTATTCAGATGACACTTACGCATCATTATACATCCTTCCACTATAAGTGCGGCTGTGGCTACTCCCCATTCCTCAGCGCCAAGTAATGTCGCAATAGCAATATCGCGACCTGTTTTCAACTGACCATCAGTCTGTACCACTACCCTGCTGCGGAGTTTATTTTTTACTAATGTTTGGTGGGTTTCTGCTAGGCCAAGCTCCCATGGCAGTCCGGCGTGTTTGATGGAACTCATAGGTGACGCACCCGTGCCCCCGTCGTGACCAGATATCAAAATTACATCGGCCTTGGCTTTGGTAACTCCGGCGGCAATGGTTCCAACACCGGCTTTCGAAACGAGTTTTACATTAATCCTCGCCTGGCGGTTGGCATTTTTTAAATCAAATATCAATTGGGCAAGATCTTCAATGGAATAAATATCATGATGAGGCGGTGGAGAAATTAGGCCTACTCCCGGCGTGGCATTGCGGACGCGGCCAATCCATTCATCCACTTTATGACCCGGAAGCTGCCCCCCTTCGCCGGGCTTTGCGCCCTGGGCCATTTTTATTTGAAGCTCATCAGCTTCGGTAAGATACTCACTGGTAACCCCGAACCTTGCAGAAGCCACCTGTTTGATGGAACTCCGCATTGAATCCCCATTTTCAAGCTTGATATACCTTACAGGATCTTCCCCCCCTTCTCCAGTATTACTTTTACCTCCCAATCTGTTCATTGCTATGGCTAAAGTAGTGTGTGCCTCCCAGGAAATTGAACCGAAAGACATTGCACCGGTAGCAAATCGTTTATATATATTTTCCGCCGGCTCTACTTCATCAATTGAAATGGAAGGGCGGGAATGTTTGAATTCAAAAAGACTCCTGAGCGTTGCCGCTTTTTCGCTCTGATTATTTACGAGTTTTGAATATTTTTTGAAAGTATTGTAATCATTCAACCGTGTAGCATACTGGAGCAAGTGGATCGTTTGTGGATTGAACAAGTGAAATTCCCCCTTCCTCTTCCACTGGTAAATACCCCCGACAGTAAGCCGGTCACTGGGTATATTCTTTTTGCTGAAAGCAAAATAGTGTTTTACTAAAGTCTCACGGGCTATCTCATCCAGGCCCATACCTTCGATCCGGGAAATCGCACCTGTAAAATATTTATCAACAACAGACTTATTAAGACCAATAATTTCAAAGATTTGAGCTCCCTGATAAGACTGAAGCGTAGAAATCCCCATCTTTGAAAAAACCTTTAGCAATCCATCATTTACTGCTTTTATGTAATTCTTTTTTAGCTGGCTGACATCCTGTTCGGTTTGCATTTTGTTGCCCAACTTCATATCTCTAATAGAAGAAAGCGCGAGATATGGATTAATAGCAGTTGCTCCAAACCCTATCAGGCAGGCAAAATGATGCACTTCCCAAACGTCTCCGGCTTCGATCACCAACCCAACTTTACCACGTAGTCCTTTTCGTATAAGATGATGATGAACCGCTGAAGTTGCCAGCAAAGAAGGTATGGCCGCGTGTTCAGAATCAATCGCCCTGTCTGAAATTATTAGCACTTCAAAGCCGTCTTCAACCGCATCAGCAGCATACCTGCATAATCTGTCAAGGCCTTTTTGCAAAGCCCCAGGCTTGCCGTTGGCTATAAAATATGATTGTAAGGTGT
>JBDSPQ010000412.1:0-3399 GCA_039930305.1 Ginsengibacter sp.
TTTACATAACTAATTTGCATAGCCGCCGCGTTGGTAAAACTCAGGCAGGTCATGCTTTCCTGTATGGCAATTGCGGTGTTAGGCATAGCACGAAACACGGGAAGTTTTTTATTAATGATCTCTTCAATTTCCGTAATTAAAACACCTGTCACCACCGATACTAAAAAGTGCTTGCCAGTCAATTCATTTTTAAAGCTGTTGATTACATCTGTAACCTGGTAAGGCTTTACTGCAAGTATCACCAATTCACTATTGCGTACGGCCTCACCATTGTTCGAAGTAACATGAACACCCCTATCATTCAGCTTCTGTAATGTTGCTACTTTTCTCTTGGTAATAGTTATATCGGAAGGCTTACTGAATTTACTTTTCAGCAATCCTTCGGCAATAGCCGATCCTAAATTTCCGCCGCCAATAATGGCAATTTTTTTATTCATAAAATTCTTTGCAAATGATAAATACTTACGGTGTTATGTAAACTTATCGCATTCAATAAGATTGTGTAAGTTTTGAGTGCACCTCTCGGGAAAGGTAAAAATAAACGCCCGGAAATTTGAAATTAATTGAATGGGCATATTTATAAAGACAGGATATAATACCATTAAAAGGTGGGGCACATGGATTGCCGCCTGTCACCACTGTACTCATTATAAAATCCCTTTTTCAAAAGATTGAATTCGGAAGCTCCTAAAGAATGATTGAAGTTCCGGAGAGAAGAAGTAGTAACATCATAACTAAAAGTGAAGCGAATATTATTTATCTCCAGGCCTACCATGGGTACTGCAGCATCATTAAATCTATAGTATATGCCGCCCAGTATTTGCTTGGTACCATCGCCCGAAAGATTATATGCGCCGTTGAGGCCAAACACTAATTCGCTTGATTTTGCCTGGGTAGTATAATAGACATTAGGATTGATAATTACATCTTCATTCACTTTATAAATACCGTTGATGAACGCAATTTGCCGCATGGCAATTCTATCGTCAACAGTATTATCTTCCTGGAAAAAAGTTTCTTTAGGGCTATTTACATGATGAATGGAATAGCCGGCATTGATATAAATATCCTGCGTAGGAAAATAGGCATAGTTCATACCGACCTGCATATCATAATAGCTAACGCTATTATTTGTAAGCATTACAGAAGTAGGCTGTGTACCGTCAAAAAATTTTCCGTCAAACTGGTCAGGAAAAGTCAGTTTACTCTGGTCGATTCTCTTGTTAGCCCATCCTACATTGAAGCCGGCAGAAAGCAAGCTACTTAAGCCTAATTGCTGGTGATAAGCAACGGAGCCATAAATTTTTGTAGAAGTCAAACTTCCCGTACCTGCAACATCACGTAATATAACGCCGCCGAGGCCGAGCCATCCTGTTTCAATCCTATTACGAAACACTTGTGCATCACCATAGACTGACATTGTTTTGTATGGCACGGCCATGATGTTAGAATATTGATTTCTATAAGAGGCACCCAACCTATAGTCAGCATCAGGAATAAAGCCTGTATTAGCGGGATTAGTTAGCAAAGGATTATTAAAGAACTGCGAAAAGTGCAGATCCTGGCTTATCCCATTTTGAATAAATGAAAAAGCTGCCAGTAGCAAAAAAAATATTTTAATACATCTCTTCATTGTGTTTCTCCAATTATCTTAGTAAGGTAATATCACCTGTCTTTCTATATTTTTTACCATCAGAAAATGTAACATCTAACGTATAAGTATACACGTCCACTGGCTGAAGCTTTCCATTAAAAGTTCCATCCCAAGAACTTTTACTAGTGGAGGTTTCATAAACTTTTTGTCCCCACCGATTGTAGATGGTCCATTTCATTTGCGCTATACCAAATCCTTCAACCTTAATACGGCTGTTCATACCAAACCTGCCAGGAGTAAAGGCGGAAGGAACATCAACTAAAGGTTTAATAAGTGCCTGCACATCCACGCAAGTGTCCATACTACAGCCGGCTTCGTTTGCCGCATTCAGGCATACTTTGTAAGTAGCAGTGGCAGGGAAAATATGAGAAGGATTTACTGCATTACTTGTGTCGCCATCACCAAAATCCCAAACATAGCTGGAAGCGCCCGCTGATTGGTTTACAAAATCCGTGAACTTGTTTTCCTGCGGAGGATTAGGACTATATGTAAATGCCGCAGAAGGTATAGCACTTACCGTAATGGTAAAGGCAATTGAATCCTCCTTGTTGCACGAGGAGGAATCATAGGCTATTAATTTTACAACATAAGTACCGACTGTAGAGTACAAATGCGAAGGATTGTCCAACGTAGAAGTAGTGCCGTCACCAAAATCCCAAACGAAACTAAGCCCACCCAATGAATTGTTTACAAAATCTGCAGTATACGGAACGCAACCGCTGGGAGGCGTAGCAAACTGAGCTTTTACCTGTGGAGATAGCCGCACAGTCTTTATAGTGTCGTCGGGCGAGTTACAAAATGTGGTATCACTAATCGACAACTTAACCATATAGGTGCCCGGCCCTGCATAACTATGGATAACAGGTGGCAACTGGCTTTGAACTACAGGTGGAGTGTTGTCCCCAAAATCCCAGGTGAAAGTATTTGGAGTAAAACTTCCCAAGGTTGGCCTGGAAGTATTGGCAAAACTGTAGCTAAGATTTGTACAAGGCTGCAGTTTTGTTGGAATAAAGTCAAGATTAACCTTGTTATTTCCTACGCGTATTGTAGTATATGCGGTGTCAGAAATATTACAGGTTGCACTGTCTATTGCAATAAGGCGAACCAGGAATCTACCTGTAGAAGTATACACATGGCTAATATCCGGTATGGTAGTCGTATCGCCGCTGCCATCGCCAAAGCTCCAATAATAAAGTTTTGCTCTTTGGATGGTATCAGAAAAATCCACAGTCAAAGGGACACAGCCGATTGTATCGTATGGCACTCCATCAATTGATGCCCGCAAACCTGCTTGTATACCTGCGAATTCCATAGCTATCTTGAGCATACCCAAATTGCACTGGCCATTGTCAACAGCATTGTTAGTGCGGGAATAAGAACCAGGTGTACCGGGAAAAGGCACCTCCCTGAAGCAATTGGCGCAAATTGCCTGGTAAATAACGCCGTTCCTGTCAAACCTGCTGGTACCACCGTCAACATGATCGCCAAAAGTCATCGGGTTTGAGCCGCCACTCGGAGGATCGTCCTGGCCAAAAAAAGTTCCATACAACTGGGAGGTCGCATTTTTCTCCAAAACAAAAAAGTAAAAATCACTTCCGGTAGCATCGGTTTGTGCCTTGATAGCATTCGGCGTTACCGGCATACCTTTTACGTTGCCACCCAGAAAAGGGCCGTTAGGTTTGCCACCCCATCCTGAGACATAAACGTTTTCACACCTGTCAACCAGGAAAGCAACCGGCGAAATG
>JBDSPQ010000413.1:0-3437 GCA_039930305.1 Ginsengibacter sp.
AAAAGGTCATAGTTTTTTCGCAGGACATTTTCCACCAGGTCATATGTGCTTACTCCGGAAGGCTCGCCGTTTCCTGTTGAATAAGCTATCAACGGTCGTCTATTGTTGGTTATTTTATTTATGGCATCTGCAAAATTATATTCCAATAAAGCTTCGGCACTATTAAGCTCAGAAGGAGTTATTATTGTTTTTGTGCCGGAATAGAGTCTTACCGGTATTATCCGATCGCGATAATGAACCATTGCGGCAGGATAAACATATTGAGACCGCTCTCCTTGTTTTACCTGGACTGTCAGGTTGATAGGAATAATCCCGAGGGATGTAAGTGTATCTGCATAGGTCCTGTCTGAGCCAGGTATCAAATCGTCCGGGGACAGCAGGCGATAGCGAACATTCCCTCTCGCATAATCCTTAAATTCATTGAGTAAATCAAGCGTGGTACCAGTAAGCTTTTTAAATCCGGAAGGAAGCTCGCCTTTTAAAAAGACATCAATCTCAACCGCGTCGTCCAGGTTTTTTAAGATTTTTTTCACCGGATTAGAAATGGTAAATCTTTTCTCATCCGTAAGATCCATTCTGTAATGAAATACCGATGCGATGGAATTGATAAAGGCTAAGATGCCGAAAAGCACCAGTAACCTAACCCATGGTTCATTTCCTGGAAATATTTTCATAGATAGGACTACTTTTTTAAAAAAATATTGGAAGTAAGGGACAGGAAAAGGAATATGATGCTTACAAAATACAATACATCCCTGCTGTCAATTGCCCCCCTGCTTATGCTCCTGTAATGAAAATCAATACCGGCCATTTCCAGGTAATAGTCGGCATTCCCGGAAAAAACAGGAAGTTGGCTGATCGCATTGAATCCAAAGTATAAAACGATGCAAAAAAACACCCCGGATAAAAAGGCAATTACCGCATTGGACGTAAGGGACGAACACCATAAACTTATTGCAGCAAATACGCCAGAGAGAAAAATTAAACCAAGATAAGACCCGAGTAACGCGCCGCTATCGATACCGCCGGCGGAGGCTAAATGATTTATGGTATAAACATAAAGGAGTGTTGGTATCAAAGTCAATATTACCACAATCATTACGGCAAAATATTTACCGTAAACAATATCCAAATTAGTCAGCGGTTTGGTTTTTAGTATTTCAAAGGTTCCTGTTTTGAATTCATCGGCAAAGCTTCGCATACAAAGAGCAGGTATTAAGAAAATAAAAATCCAGGGGGAAATATCAAAAAATTGGTCAAGAGACGCATAACCATAATCGAAAATATTACTGTCTTTTAAAAAAAACAGTATAAAGCCTGTAACCAAAAGGAATAGAATAATAGTAATATAGCCTGCGAGGCTGCTGAAAAACTGGTGTAATTCTTTTTGAACTATCGATCTCATTCTTTGGGTATCATTATTCCTGTTTGAAAAGTAATTAAAGTTTTTGAAACTAATTAAAGCAGCGTTTTAATATCCCGCTATGTCATAGTAATATCAACTTACCTAAAATGACTGTTATGGTCATTACGTTGTTACAACTCTGAAAGTAGGATTCGTTTTTTGATTTTTTGACGCGAAAATTTTTTTCAGAGCCTATACCATGAAGTTTACCTGAACAAACTGCACAAAGGCTGTCCTTACCAGGCAGCCTTTTTTATTTGAATCTTGCAAAGATCAGGCAAAATACGAGGACAATAAAAAGGGGCCCTCAAAACATAGTTTCTAAGAGCCCACACATAATATTTATTAGAAAACGTTATTTAAATTGGTGAGCGATTTCTTTCGCAAGGGCAACCATTTTTTTAACACCCTCATCCGGCAAGTTCCCTTTTTTAAACTCCGCGAGAACTTCAGGTAATTTATTTTCCATTTCCAGCAAAAATTGATCTTCGAAGTCGCTTACATTTTTTACCGGGACATCGCTTATTAGTCCATTTGTACCCAGGTAAATAATGGCAACTTGTTTTTCAACAGAATATGGTGAAAACTGGGGTTGCTTTAATATTTCTACATTTCTTGCACCCTTATCCAAAACTGACTTTGTAGCAGCATCAAGGTCGCCGCCAAACTTAGAGAATGCCTCTAATTCGCGGTAGAGCGCCTGGTCTAGTTTCAATGTGCCGGCTACTTTTTTCATGGATTTAATCTGTGCATTACCACCTACGCGACTTACAGAAATACCGACATTGATAGCCGGGCGAATACCAGCATTAAACAAGTTTCCTTCGAGAAATATCTGTCCATCAGTAATAGATATCACATTCGTTGGAATATAGGCAGAAACGTCACCCGCCTGGGTTTCAATAATCGGCAAAGCCGTCAGTGATCCGCCCCCTTTTACAAGATGCCTGATATTTTCCGGAAGATCATTCATCTTTTGAGCAATTTCATCTTTCTGGATGATTTTTGCAGCTCTTTCTAATAATCGGCTATGAAGGTAAAATACATCACCAGGGTATGCCTCACGTCCCGGCGGTCTTCTCAACAGAAGCGAAACTTCGCGATATGCCACAGCCTGCTTACTCAGATCATCATAGATGATAAGCGCCGATCGACCGGTATCACGGAAAAATTCCCCGATAGCCGCACCTGCAAAAGGAGCGTAAAATTGCTGGGGGGCAGGATCGGAAGCAGATGCTGCTACGATAGTGGTATATTCCATAGCGCCATTATCTTCCAGCACTTTCATTACGTTCGCAATAGTAGAAGCCTTCTGCCCAATGGCCACATATATACAATAAACAGGCTTACCTGCTTTATAAAATTCTTTCTGATTGATGATCGTATCTATACAAATAGCGCTTTTGCCTGTCTGGCGATCTCCAATTACTAATTCCCGCTGTCCTCTTCCGATAGGGATCATCGCATCGATTGCCTTGATACCAGTTTGAAGCGGCTGTTTTACGGGCTCACGGAAAATAACACCCGGCGCTTTTCGCTCAAGTGGCATTTCGTACAGGTCGCCAGTAATAGGTCCCCTTCCATCTATCGGTTCACCCAGAGTATTAATGACACGACCTGCGAGGCCATCACCTACTTTAATAGAGGCAATTTTGCCGGTACGGCGAACAGTGCCGCCCTCTTTAATATCACCGCTATCACCCATTAATACCACACCTACATTATCTTCTTCCAGGTTTAGCGCAATAGCCTTTACGCCATTTTCAAATTCAACAAGCTCACCTGAGCTCACATTATTCAAACCATAGACGCGGGCAATACCATCTCCAATCTGGAGAACGGTTCCAACTTCCTCCAGGTTAGCTTCCACATTAAAGTTGGTCAATTGCTGGCGGAGAATCGCCGAAATTTCATCAGGTTTTATGTCAACCATATTGTATATATTTTTTCGAGGTGCAAAGGTAACCGTTCAGAGACGCAATGTCAAAAAATCACGAGTAATTAGATCGCTGATTTTGCCCAAACAATCTAC
>JBDSPQ010000414.1:0-7338 GCA_039930305.1 Ginsengibacter sp.
GGTATACTAAATTATGCGAATGAAAATGTAGAATATGGGGATGCAAAAATCGATGGGGATAAAGCCATTGTACCTGTAAAAGATAAAAAAAGTGGTGAGATGACGGAGTTTACAATGAAGAGAGAAGACAACGATTGGAAAGTTGCTTTTGACAAATCAAGCTTGATGGAAATGGCGCAGAAAAAAATGAAGGAACATGGAATGGGGCCGCTTCGTAAAGGAATGCATGATTCCCTGCCCATGATGGACAGTGCAACGCTTGAAAAAATAGAATCAATGCGAAACCGCGCCATCAGGCAAGCTCAAAAGATAACTGACAGCACCAAAAAATAATTAGATCATTTTTCAAAAGCAAACCAGTATTAACCAGCACCTGCAGAGGTGCTTTTTATTTACAACCTAAAAATTTATTACCTTGATCTCTAAAAATATGCGCAGGTTGAAATCGGTTGTCTCTATAATGTTGCTTTTTGTATATGGCTGTAATACCTCCCCGGAAATAAAAAAGACAGATCCCCTTGAGTCTGGCAGAGGATTTATCGAAGCTTCGCTTAAAGGTAATTATGATGATGCTGAAAAATACCTGCTCAGGGACAGTACGAATATTGACTACTTTGAGGGTATGAAAGAATTCAATTCAAAACAAAGCGATAAGGAAAAGCAGTCCTACAGGGATGCAAATATTATTATTGACTCAATTGAAAAAATAAATGACTCTGCTTCCGTCATCAATTATTACAATACTTATAAAATGAAACCTTCGAGGCTGAAAATGGTAAAGCGTAATAGTGAGTGGCTTGTAGATTTTAAATATACTTTTGCCGAAAGCATGATGGATAAATAGTCCCCGGTTATTCCATTTTCCGGATTTTATTTTATCATTTCTTACCGCATTTTCAAAAAGTAACCAGATGAAATTTATTTTAGCCGTTGGCATCGGCAGTTTCATAGGCGGCATTCTGAGGTACTTTATTAGTATTTACATTCAAAGTAAACACTTTTCAGCATTTCCTTATGGCACATTGATAGTGAATGTGGCCGGGTGTTTCCTGATCGGGATCATCTTTGGATTCTCAGAGCGCTCCGACATTGCTACGGGATGGAAACTATTTTTGGTTACAGGAATTCTGGGGGGCTTTACTACTTTTTCCTCTTTTTCTAACGAGACAGTAGCTTTATTCAGAACGGGTCAGTCGGCACTGGCGATGTACTACATTGCTTCGAGTGTGCTGATAGGGCTGGCTGCAACTTTTGCGGGCATCTATTTTATAAAGTTATTATGAATTTGAATTACCTTGAAAGCAACAAAGAAATTTTAAATTCAATATTATGTATGTACTTCATCCATGGCATGGCGCCCATTTTGGTGACGATGCTCCCCAGGTAGTAAACGCTCTGATTGAGATTCCGCAGGGATCTAAGACAAAATATGAAATCGATAAAAAGACGGGATTGCTTAAACTGGACCGTGTTATCTACTCATCATTTCATTATCCCGTTAATTATGGCCTTATTCCTCAAACCCTTGGACAAGATGGTGATCCGCTGGATATACTCGTAATGTGTGCGGAATCAATTCAGCCACTCTGCCTCGTAGAAGCTTACGTGATTGGCAATATGCAAATGATCGATACAGGAATGATCGACGACAAAATAATAGCAGTTGCACTGCATGATCCCGGAGTAAACTACATAAAGAATATGGATGACCTGCCACAGCATTTTACCCGTGTATTAAGAAATTATTTCGAGCAGTATAAAGTCCTGGAAAATAAAAAAGTTGAAATAAATGATTTTCAATCGAAAGAAAAAGCGTTTGAAATCATCAATGAGTCAATTGAATTCTATAAACAGACTTTCCCTAAATAAAATATCCAACCTTACATTATGAATACACAATTAGTTGTCACGCTACTCATAATCGGACTGGCCGCAGGGATTTTAGGAGGGTTGGTTGGCATCGGTGGCGGCATTGTTATAGTGCCGGCTCTTATATATATCCTCAGCTTTTCACAAAAGGAAGCGCAGGGCACATCATTGGGAATATTACTATTACCCATAGGCATATTCGGAGTTTGGCAATACTATAAAGCCGGGTATGTAGATATGCGAATTGTCTGGCTTATTGCGGCAGGTTTTCTGGCAGGGAGTTATTTTGGTAGCCGCATTGCATTGGTATTACCACAGGAAACAGTAAAGAAAATATTTGCAATCCTGATGATCGTAGTCGCCATAAAAATGATCTTTTTTGATAAGAAGGTAAAAGACAGCGTTCACCCAAAGGCCTCGCAGGAAGACGTAACCATTAATGAAAATTTACCTGGCTTTTAAAGGCTTATGAACTGCAAAAGATTAATGCTGTATTCAGGAAAGACTATCATAAAAACCAGTTGGCCTATCTAAAAATATCTTTTGATTATACGCAGCTTGTGTGTTCGCTGTTTGTTTTCCAGGTTGAATATTCCCTGGTTGTCTATTTTGTCAATGCGCACTTTCCCCGAAGAATGAATGACTTCCTGTTCGCTTAATAATATTCCCACATGAGTGATGCGGCCTTCTTCATTATCAAAAAAAGCAAGATCTCCACAATGACATTGTTGTAAAAAACTTACCACCTCACCCTGTTCAGCCTGCTGCCACGCATCTCTGGGTAATTTTACATTTAAGAACTTATAAGTCATTTGTGCATACCCGCTGCAGTCTATGCCAAATACGGACTTACCGCCCCATATATAGGAAGTATTTAAAAATTTATACGCTACCTGTTTGATAATTTTCGAAGTAATTTTTACCGTCTCAGGATTCCATATTTCACCCTTAAAATTTGCCTCATTCTTTCGCCAGAAAGCCCGGCCATTTTTAAATGCAGATAATGATGCGCCCATTGGCACAAACATCCTGTGACCATTATAATCTACTTCATTTACCCAACCGGCGGTAAGATCCTTATCCACATTTACATAATGCTCTTCATCAATTTCCGCAAGATGACTGGCCTGGCACCAGCCATCATAACCATCATACTTCAGTTTTACCTTAACCCAATTATCGGGAGCAGTGTCAGTGATGATAGATTTTTCGCCGAAGAGATGCTGCGATACCATTTCAGATTTATGAGAAGGCCCGGCTCGCAAAGGACTCACAGGCACACAGCACACAGTGTAATGCATACAGATTTAAAGATTTGTTACAAAGGTACCTTATGGAATTTATTTATGTTTACATCTGATAATAAACTGCAGGTAATTTTGCAAAGTAAGGATTACACACATATTAGTGATGAGGAATTATTGGAAAATTTTTTTACAGACCATGACAATGACTGGCTGGGGATTTTACTTCCGCGGTACACATTGTTGATCCTTGGCGTATCCATGAAGTATTTGAAAAATGAAGAAGATGCAAAGGATTGTGTGCAGCAGGTTTTTTTGAAAACCATGGATGAAATGAGGAAATACAAGGTCACCTATTTCAAGAGCTGGATTTATATGGTTGCGAAAAACTATTGCCTGATGAAGCTGCGGGATAAAGGCAAAACACCGGTGGAATTAAATGAACAAATGGTTAAAGCGCCGGATGAAGTTGTACATAAAGATAATTTTATTGAAAAAGATATGCTGCTCACGCGAATGGAGGAGTGCCTTCGGTGCCTGAGCCCCGAGCAGCAGCAATGTGTAACTTTATTCTATCTGGAAAAAAAATCATATTCTGAAATAACAAGTATTAGCGGCTTTTCAATGATGCAGGTGAAAAGTCATATTCAAAACGGTAAGCGAAATCTCAGGATAATGATGGAGAGTGAAAAGTTGAATAACTGATTTTGCTGATGGTTTCATAATAAAATATAAAATCCAGTGCCTTCAAACATGGTATAAATGAAAGAAGATTTATTAAAAATATTATCCACGGGTAATAAGGATATTGATAACCAAAAATTGATGGATTACCTCAGCGGCACACTATCTGCAAAAGACAGACATTCGCTCGAAGAAGCAATGATGGATTCCGAGATGATGAATGATGCCGTGGAAGGGCTCGAAGAACTTCAAAACAAAAAAGATGTAGCAGGCTTAGTCGAGCAACTTAATAACAACCTGAAAAAACAACTTCAAAAAACGAAATCGAAAAAAAAGCGGAGAAACATAAAAGAACTGCCCTGGCTTTATTATACGATTATATTGATCATCCTTATTATTTTAATAGGATTTATAGTGATAAGAAAACACCTGGAGGGATAGCCACTTTATAGAAATACCCATTTTATTCTTATTCAGACACCGGTTAGTTTAGAATAATTGATTATGACCCTTTTTAATAGTTCACGTTATTTGGTACGCACATGCACAGTTACAGGCAAAAAAAATCCCCTTCGTTGAGGGGATTCTATAAAAACGATTTAGTTATTACATTTTTTCATCCATCATTTTTCCGCTGGCATCCATCATGTGGCCGTCTTTGTCAATTGCTTCACCATCTTTCATCATCATAGTTTTACCATCCTTCATGGTTACTTCGCCATTTGGTGCCACCTTACATCCGTCAGTGCAAGTCATAGTTTCAGTCATCTCCATAGGAGTGCCGCTTTTTACCACCATCATTTTGCCATCTTTCATCATCATTGTTCCTTCTTTCATATCCATTGGGGCATTCATGGTACTATTATTCATAGAAGTATCAGCACTCATTGAATGATCGTCCATCATGCTTGAAGAATCAGCATCCATCGTCTCAGTTGTTGATGTGCTGCTATCATTGCAGGCCGTCATCGTTGCGGTAACTGCCAGAATTACAAATAATTTTTTCATGGTTCTTATTTTAAATTTTTTAATTGCCGCAAATATACTGATTTAAAACTTGAATACTGTTTTGACCAAAGTTTTTCCATCTAAATCACTGAAGAACCGCAGCACTTCAAATCATTATTTCTGACCTGCTTCATCCAAGGATGTGGTGTTGCCCGCAGGATGGATTATTTGCCCTTCCTTATTAATTATATCGCCTTCCTTCATCATCATGGTACCACCATCAGTCATTATGATTTCACCGCTCGGTTTTACCTGGCATCCATCAGAGCAGGTCATTGGCTCAGTCATTTCAGCCATGCGTTTGTTTTTGAAAATCATCATTTTTCCGCCAAACATTACCATCATGCCTTCTTCCATATTAATGGCGCTATCTGCGGCACTGTTCGACATACCATCCATACTTTCCATAGTATCGCTGTATACCATAGTGGAATCGGCAGAAGGTAGAGAAGTTTCTGTTGAAGAACTATTGTTGCATGAAAACAAACATGCCGAAATTAGTGCGGGTAGAATGAGCTTTTTCATTGGAGTCTATTTAAATTAATTAATCGATAAAATGAACGCATCACATGAAGACAGCGATTCGTCTTTAAGATACGCACTTACTTTTTCCTGAAAAAAATACGAACAGGTACCCCCGTAAAATCAAATTTTTCCCGCAACTGGTTTTCAAGATAATTTTTATAAGGTGTCTTGATATCGTCAGGATAGTTGCAAAAGAAGCCAAATGAGGGCACTGCCGTAGGCAATTGTGTTACATATTTTATTTTCACAGCATGACCACGGACAACAGGCGCGTGATAGGCTTCCACCGCCTTCAGCATCACGTCATTTAATTTTGATGTTGAAATTCTTTGGAGGCGGTTGTCGTAAACTTTTAAGGCCATTTCGATAGCCTGGAAGATCCTTAGTTTTTCAGTTGCAGAAATGAAAAGTATGGGTACATCGGTAAATGGCGCGAGTTTCTTCTTAAGCGTTTTTTCATAATCGCGGGCCGTATTTGTCTCCTTTGGAATCGTATCCCATTTGTTCACCAATACCACAAGTCCCTTTCCTTTTTTTGCTGCCAGGGAAAAAATGTTGAGGTCCTGTGCGGTAATTCCTTTTTCTGCATCCAGCAGCAACAAACAAACGTCAGCTTCATCCACAGCTTTCACGGCCCTTATTACGGAATAAAATTCCAGGTCTTCATTTACCTTGGTTTTACGCCTTATACCCGCAGTATCTATAAGAATAAATTCTTTATTGAATAAATTATAAGCCGTATGAATGGAATCCCTGGTAGTGCCTGCAACATCGCTCACGATGGTACGCTCCTGGCCTGTGAGTGCATTCAGCAGAGAAGATTTTCCCACATTTGGCTGGCCAATAATAGCAAATTTTGGAAGACCGCTGGTATCTTCAAGCTCCTCTGCTGGAATTAACGCAGCGATTTCATCCAACAGTTCGCCCGTACCAGTTCCGCTAATGGAGGACACAAAAAATATTTTATCGAATCCCAAACTGTAAAATTCTGAAGCTTCAAGCAAGCGGGTGTGATTATCCACTTTGTTGACAACGAGATAAACCGGCTTGGAAGAACGTCGCAGCATCCCGGCCATCTCCTGGTCTAAACTAGTGATGCCCGTACTGACATCGCAAATGAAGACAACAGCGTTGGCTTCCTCTACGGCTATGTGCACTTGCTTCCTGATTTCTCTTTCAAACACATCGTCGCTATTGGCAACAAAGCCACCTGTATCGATTAAGTTGAAATTTTTTCCGGCCCAATCCGCCACCCCGTACTGCCGGTCTCGGGTAACACCGCTAATGTCGTCTACGATTGCTTTGCGTTGTCCCAACATTCTATTAAAAAAAGTGCTTTTACCAACATTGGGCCTGCCGGTTATGGCTACTGTATACGACATGAATTATTTTATTTCCGGAGTTTAATACGCTATTATTTTCCGCAAGGTAGCACGTTTTGCCTTCGCAAAGGGTTTTAAATTCGAATGTTATGGGTAGTAGTGGCCTCTAAAGAAACCATATTGGACACATTATCAGTTTAACTTGCGGCACTTTTTTAGATTGATTTTGGCTTAGATTTTATGAACAGCTGGAATAGAAATCCCAGCAAGATAACGAGTAGCGCGCCAATTACATTAAGCCACAAAAAGGATATTATTTCCGCATTATAAATGAGAATAACAAAAACCTCCGCGACAAGGGAAGCATAAAAAAGCGCATTGGCTTTTATTCCTCTAAACCAAAAAGCCACGAGGAATATTCCAAGTATAACTCCGTAAAATAATGATCCAAGAATATTGACGGTTTCAATCAGGCTGTTGCCCAGATTACTGGCGAACTCTGCCACAAGAATGCAAAAAATTCCCCAGCCGAAAGTGTACCATTTTGAAATGCGATAATCCATCTCCGGCGTTAGCTCTTTTTTGAAAAAACGTTTATGTATATCTACCACAGTGCAGGAAGCCAGGGCATTAAGCGCTGCAGCAATGCTTCCCCAGGCTGCTAAAAATATAATTGCAATCAGCAG
>JBDSPQ010000415.1:0-3920 GCA_039930305.1 Ginsengibacter sp.
TGTCATCTACGAAAACCGAACCACCGGGTAATGAGGTGATGTTTACTATCTCTTTTGCACGGTTCGTGCTAATCGTGAGGGGATATTTATTTTCATAATCCATGCTGGCGAGGTGAGTGGCAAACCCTTCATTAAGCCATATATCCTGCCAGGAGCCGCAGGTAACTTTATCGCCAAACCATTGGTGCGCCAGCTCATGAGACATAAGATTTTCATCAGGTGCTACTACGAAAGTTGCTGTCTGGTGTTCCTGTCCGCCGCCCCATCCAAATTGTACATGCCCATATTTTTCCCGGATAAAAGGATAGGTACCTAAAAAATTGTTGAAGTATTGCATGGAGTTTAGCACCAACGGTGTCTTTTCCAGGAATGTCTGAAGAGACTCAGGGTAGCAAAAGGTTTGCATTGGTAACGTAACGGTTCCTAGCCGGACCTCAGTCGTAAATTCTTCATAATTTGTTATGGCCATGCATATGAGATAGGTAGCTATGGGATACTGATGTTTCCAATGCGTAATTTTTTTATTATTCTCTATCACAACGCTTTGTCTTAAACCATTTGATGCTGCTGTGTACTGCACTGGGGTGGTGATAATGACATCAATCGAATCTGCCTTATCATCCAGGCCGTTTTTACACGGCCACCAATCCCTGCTCCCATAAGGTTCACTCAGTGTCCACATTACCGGTGTACCTGAGTGCGAGGAGTTTATGAATGATCCAAAACCTGTATTGGCTGGAATGCCATGGTAGTAAATTGTGACAGAATCAATTGTTGTTGCGAGAACTGTGTTTGCAAAATAAATAACGATCTGGTTATTATTATGTTGAAAGAGCAACCTATTACCTCTTTGTAAGATACTATCTGCCGCGAGATCATCCATCAGGTCATAAATAATTGAATCAGTGTTGGCCGGTACCCGAAAATAGGAAGTAACTGCGCCTTCAATATACCTGGTCGCCGGGTCTACATTCCACTCACACCTATAATACGTGACGTCAAAATTTGTATAGCTAGCGGTAGCGGACGAAAGCATTGTAAGCTGGGTATTGGCCACCTGTTCCATTTGGGAAATACTGTCAATGAAATTTCCTTTTGCAGGCTGCGATTTAGCGTAAGCAGTTGAAAATAGAATACTTAAGAGTAATAATCCGATTTTCATATTTTTTCTTTAACGGTGTTTTAACCCAAACGCTTGCAATTTCAGCATTTGGGCATTATGTTTGCCCTTTAGCGACGAAAAATAATAAGATCATTTCACTGGATTAAAGATCAACAAAGTTATTAAGTCGCCACATTGCTCTACCAGATAATTCAAATTCCATCGAATTATCATTATAATCCGCTTATTATATTTCAATTATTAACCTATCAGAAGGGGTAACAATTTATATCACCATAAATCTGTCTAATGGCAGTCATGCTTGAAAATATTGATGGCATGATCATATTAAAACAAAATATTGATGAAAATAATTGGATCAAAAAACTTCCTGGCATTACTTATAATTCTATTTGTAATTGGCTTTAGTACTTCGGCAGGTACCATTATTGGGTATCCTACATTAGCTTCATTGATTGTTAATGAACCGGGCCCTGTGAATGAACTACCCGGTGAGGCGAACCCACACTATGTAGCCTATCCATTTTGTTTACAAACGCACAGGGTTCAATCAAGAGAATACGTGAAGACTTATGCGAAAAATAAACGCAGTTACATCATTCATATTTTCAATAAGGGAAAAAAGTTTTTTCCAAAGGCCAAAACGATTTTGGAGAAATACGATGTACCAGTTGAACTGATGATGCTACCAGTTCTGGAGTCTGAATTTAATGCGAACGCCGTTTCACCAGTTGGTGCGGTTGGCTATTGGCAATTTATGGGCGAATTGGCAAAAGAATATGGTCTGCAGATCAGTTCGAAATATGACGAAAGGAAAAATTTTACGAAATCAACTACTGCTGCTGCAAAATATTTTAGAGATCAACTGAACTATTTCGATGATGATCTGCTTCTGGCAGTGGCTTCCTACAATTGTGGTAGCGGCCGTGTACGCGCTTCGATTAAAAAAAGCGGTTTAAAAAATGCTGATTATTGGGATATCAGAAAATTTCTGCCCTCTGAGACAAGAAAATTTGTTATGAACTTTATAGCACTGAATGTTATTTCTGACAACTACGAAAAATTTGTTGACCGTAAATTAAATTTTAACGAGGATCCTTTTATTCAGCTGGCTAAAGCCAACTCCGATTCCGGCGAAATTGCCCAACAAACCACCATGGTAGATTAAGAGCAAGGCGATGGCATATACATAGTATCTTAGCAACCTGTATGCCTTCGATAAATTATAACGACAGCTTTAATTTTGTAAAAAAACTGACGCTCCGGCGTGTGTGGAATGCATGCAAAGTGTATTCGAGTTTCTGCATTAGCCGGTTATTCGGACGATCCATCCAATGGGGACTACCGATGTCGATTTCCTTCGAGCCAACCACCTCGTGCAATCTCAGGTGCCCGGAATGCCCCAGCGGCTTGCGGGAGTTTACACGGCCGACGGGTATGCTGAAAAAAGATTTTTTCCGTGAGACCATCGATGATATTTACAAGGACATTTTATACCTTATATTTTATTTCCAGGGAGAGCCATTTTTAAATAAAGACTTTTTGGAAATGGTGAACTATGCTTCACAAAAAGGTATTTATACGGCTACATCAACAAATGCCCATTACCTGACGGATGAGGTTGCACGAAAAACAGTGGAAAGCGGACTGGACAGGCTCATCATTTCCATCGACGGAACTACCCAGGAAGTTTACCGCCAATACAGGATTGGTGGCAATATTAGTAAAGTAATACAGGGAGCCAAGAATATAGTGAAATGGAAAAAAGAATTAAAGAGTAAAACACCTTTTGTATTTTTTCAATTTCTTGTTGTTAAACCCAATGAACACCAAATTGACGATATTAAAAAACTTGCAAAAGAAATTGGCGTGGATGAAGTAAGATTTAAGACCGCCCAGGTATATGATTTCGAAAATGATCCAAACCAATTGATACCTGTGAACGAAAAATTCAGCCGCTATAAAAGAGATAAAGAGGGCAAAATTATTTCCAAAAATAAATTATCGAATCATTGCTGGAAACTATGGCAGGCGAATGTGATCACCTGGGATGGATTGGTAGTGCCCTGTTGTTTCGATAAAGATGCATCCCACCAACTCGGTAATTTGAAAATGCAGCCCTTTAGGGACATATGGCGGAATGATAATTATAAGCAATTCCGAAAAGAACTCATGACCAGCCGCAAGAATATTGATATTTGTGCCAACTGTAGTGAAGGCATTTCTGTATGGAAAGATTAAATTAAAATTCTTATTTCAATCTCCGGGTTTTCTTATTTTTAGTTCATGACAGGCTTTAATAATCGCTTAAGGCAGATCATCCTATTATCTGTTATTATTCTAATAGGTATACTGCTACTACGACATTTTTATATTTTTCTTCCCAGTGTATTGGGCGCAGTTACTTTATACATTTTGAGCCGGAAGTCCTATTTTAAGTTAATCAGACATAAAGGTTGGAAACCAGGCTGGACGGCATTCTTGTATATTCTTGGCTTTATTATTATTATCTGTCTCCCCGTATATATCGCCGCAGTTTTGGTGACACCAAAGCTGGTTGCGCTGTTTAACAATCCTGTGCAGCTTACGATAGCAGTTCAAAGTTTTTCTGATAAAGTACAAGAAGCTACAGGCGTAGAACTATTTAACAGCCACAGTTTGAAAGATGCCACACAAAAATTGGCAAACAATATCCCACTCCTTCTGACTAGTACGGCTAATTTTTTAACCAATTTGGTTTTAATGTTTTTCATTTTGTATTATATGCTGATTTATGGTGAAAAAATGGAGAAATATT
>JBDSPQ010000416.1:0-3556 GCA_039930305.1 Ginsengibacter sp.
AATAGAGGTTTATTTAATTGACAGCAGTTTAGCTGAATAAGCGCAAGGCAAAAGCAACAAAACAACGTATGATCATTTGTATACACTAGTATAGCCAACTTCCGGAGAATCGCTTGTGAAGGCAGGATCTACATTTCCTGCAGATCCACCACCAATGGCTACATTCATTATTAAAAAGAAAACGTGATTAAACGGAATACCCGCCGAGTTAGCCACATTATGAAATTCATGACCGTCAACTGAATTTTAATAGCGGCTCTTACATGAAAGGCAGTTGAAGCACTGTCTATGATCATCGTACTACCGTCTGCGTTACCTCCAGATCTGTCGGGGTAATGAAGCGTTCCAAAAATTTTATTCAGTTCACTTCCCCTTTGTTCCATTATATCTATCTCACCGCAGTCGGGCCAATACCACTTGAGTCGGGAGAAATAGCGGCTTCAATAGCAAGATTTGACGGGCCTTACGCCGCAAGATTAATTTTATTTCATAGCCATATCATAATTGGTAATTCCAGGAATGGCCGCAGCATACAGTCCGTTGCTATCTGGCATGTTAGGCATTTTTGCATCCCATGCATATTCGGCAGGGTGTATATTAATTCCTGAATGAATTGCTTTATCCCAATCAATTACCTGCCCGGAATACGTTGCCATACGGCCAAGGATAGACGTCATCGTGCTTTTTGCACCTCGTTCAGCATCCCAGAATTTATACTGACCTTTGGCTACCGCTCCAAACAATTCATCGTGTTCTGCCTGGTAGGGTTGATTTTCCATTTTTTTATCAAACTGGTAAATTGGTTTTCCCTTCAAATCAGTTATAAGCGCATTATCAAAAAATACTTTGCCTTTGGTCCCTGCGATGAACTCATCCACCTTACTCATTGTTCCCTTCTGGTGCCTGCACTGGCTGTTCAACATCATCCCGTTTGCATAGTGAAATTCCACGAAGTGATGATCAAAGATTTCTCCGTAATCCTTGCCTTTCCGTACCTCACGTCCACCCATACCCTGTGCCATCACGGGGTATCCGTCCATTGCCCAGTTGATCACATCGATATTGTGAATGTGTTGCTCATTGATGTGGTCTCCGCACAACCACACAAAGTAATACCAGTTACGCATCTGGTATTCCATTTCCGTCATACCCGGCTTCCGGGGGTTCACCCATACACCGTCATTATTCCAATAAGCCTGTGCTGATACAATATCACCGATAGCGCCATCATGCACACGCTTCATCAACTCCAGGTAAGAAGTCTGGTAACGCCGCTGCAGGCCTACCACTACGTTTAACTTTTTCTTTTTTGCTTCTTCTGCTACAGCCAGCACTTTTTCAATACCTGCAGGATCAGTAGCTACCGGCTTTTCCATAAACACATGCTTGTTCATGGCAATGGCTTCTTCAAAATGAATCGGACGAAAGCCTGGAGGCGTAGTTAATATCACCACATCCGCCAGTGGAATAGCCTTCTTGTAAGCATCAAATCCTATAAATTTATTTTCTTCTTTTACCTGAAGTCTTTTATCCAGGCCGTTTTCCTTCAGCGCTTCATTGATATTTTTATAACTGCTTTCCAGCCTGTCGCTGAAAGCATCAGCCATCGCCACCAACTGTACATTTTGTTTGGTGCTAAGCGCCTGCACTGCCGCACCGGTGCCCCGTCCGCCGCAACCGATTAAGACCACCTTTATGGTGTCTTCCGACCCGGAAAAATAATTTGCTTTTGAAAGCACAGGAGCAGCCAGCATGCCTCCTGCAGCAAGAGAAGAATTCCTGATAAAATTTCTTCTTGAATGATGATGTTTACTGTTATTCATAATAATTGTTTTAAACGTGTGAAGATTATTGCTAAAGTTTTTTAATAAGTATCCAGGTATAGTTTAAAAAATTGTTTTATGGCCTCTTCTGATGGCGTTTCATATGGCCGCACCACTCTGAAACCGACGAAGGGCGCATCAGCATTCCACCACCTGCTTCTTGGTATCTGGGGGTCCCTTCTGTTCCAGGCAGGGTCAGATTTTATTCGTGCAGCACTTCGCAAACTAATCGCTTCATCCCGGTAACTGCCGCCTTTAAGTGTACGCGGATGGCGTGAATTTGGCATGATAAGAGGATTCGCTAAAGACAAATCACTCCGGGTAAAATAATTTTCATCATATTGGTCCAAGGTCCACTCGGCAACATTGCCCAGCATATCGTGCAGTCCAAATTTATTTGGCTCTTTCAATCCTGTTTTATGATATACATTATTACTATTAGCTGCATACCATGCATAGGTGCCCAAACCGGTGGAATCCTCACCGAAAAAATATGGGGAGCTACTGCCAGCCCTACATGCATATTCCCACTCGGCTTCAGTAGGCAGCCTGTAAAATAGACCCGTCTGTTTATAGACCCACCTGCAAAACATCAACGCTCCGAATTGGGACATACTATTCGCAGGGAAGCCGCCCTGCTTGCCCATGCCAAGTGTGAGATCAATATAGGGAGGGCTGGGCCGTGTGACTGCGTCTGCCTCCGGTTGATTTCTCGAATATTTTTCGTCCCTAAAAAATGCATCGTATGCTTCATAACTCACTTCACATGCCGCCATCCAAAAGCCGGAAACCGATATTGTTTTGGCAGGGCCTTCATCCTGGCTAACAGACTTTTCTTTGCTGCCCATTAAAAAACTGCCCCCTGGCACTGCCATCATTTTAAAGGAAATTTCCGAACCAGGAACCTGCTGATTGTAAGACTTAGTACTATCATTCTGTGCAAACGACAACAATGGTATCGTGCAGAAAAAAAGTAGCATGGACTTTATGAAAATATTAAAGGGCATTACTTTATTTCAAAAAAATTAAACACCGGCGATACTTATTTTAAACGCAGCTTATCACAATCGCTTATTACATTTTGCTGCCGTTCAAAAAAGACAGCCTTAAAAGTAAGCAAATATTAGATTCCGCGCCATGCCAACACGAGAATGCAGTATAAATCAGTAGTGTGTAGGGTGTCCGGCATGACGCATCAGTAACACCCTTCTATTTTTTGAAATAAAGGCGGAAGCCCCTGGACCTGTAGAAGACCGGTCGATTGTGCCTGAGCAGAGCAATTTGCACCTCAGCGCCAGGAATTTTTTTTACGAGCCTCAATGCTTTTCGGATGGGCAGTATGCTGCATGCTTTGGTCAGCCAATCGGCATCTGTCCCGCTATCGGCAATAACGGTTACATTCCTGGAGTTGTTCAGCGCCTTACCTGTTCGAGGATCTATAATATGAGAGAATCTTTTACCATTCACCTCCAGGTATTGATACAGGTCTCCGGAAGTAGTTATTGATTTATTTTTCAAAAGCAATTGCTTTTGCATAAGATTTTCCGACCTGGGAAGATTGATTGCAATCGTCCATCCGGGAATTCCTTCTGGCACATCGCCTGCAACGATATCGCCGCCGGCATCCACGAGCGAGCACGGAAAGCCCTTCTGACGTAGATGCCTATACGCCCTTTGCGCTGTTGCTCCTTTTGCAATTCCACCGAGATCCAGCTGCATACTGTCTTTTAACA
>JBDSPQ010000417.1:0-3861 GCA_039930305.1 Ginsengibacter sp.
GTTACCAGCAGCAATAATCGTGGCGGAGGTGGACGGCGGGGCGGTGGCGGAAATGGGGGTGGCAATTTCCGTGGTGGCGGTGGTACGGATAACTTCCTCGTGGGCCAGCAGGACGGTATTAGTAAAACCAATGCCTTTGGAATCAATTACAGTGATCTCTGGGGCAAAAAAGTTGAAGTGACGGGCAGTTATTTTTTTAATAATAGTAACAACGGTAATAATGAATCAATAAGCAGGGAAAATTTTATTACTCAGGATTCGAGCCAGTTCTATGATGAGAATACGATATCCAAAACCAACAATTATAACAATAGGGCCAACTTAAGAGTGGATTATAAAATTGATTCTTCAAATTCATTATTAATTACGTCAAGTATTAATTTTCAAGATAATAAATCCGCCAATGTTGTAGCTGGAGTACAATCTATAGATCCGCAAAACTTACTTAGTAAAACACTGTATGATATTAATACCCAGACTTCAGGATACAATTTAAGTAATGGAATACTATTCAGGCATGCTTTCCCCAAAAAAGGGAGAAGTATTTCACTCGGATTTAATACCAACTTCTCCGATAGGAAAGGCCAAAACTATCTTACAGCTTATAATACTTTTTATAAACTGAATTCCGTATTAATAGATACGGTACAGCAGCTTTCCGATCAGCAAACAAATAGCAACAGATATAACTTCAACCTCGCTTTTACCGAACCGGTCGGCAAAAAAGCAATGTTGCAACTCAACTACACGCCCTCATTTCAAAAGAACACGGCTGATCAGGAAACATTAAAATATGATAATGCCAATGCTAAATATTCTATGCTGGATACAAGTCTTAGCAATAAATTTGACAACACCTACAATACACAAAATGGTGGCCTCACCTATCGATTAGGCGACCGGGATGATATGATCTCGGCCGGATTGTCGTATCAGTATAGTGAACTAAAAAGTGACCAGGTATTTCCGCAGGTTACACAAATTGATAAATCTTTCAGCAATGTTTTGGGGAACGCATTTGCCAGGCTTAAACTTTCTTCAAAAAGTAACCTGCGTATTATCTACCGCTCTTCAGTTAATCCTCCATCGGTAAGCCAGCTTCAGAATGTGATCAATAATTCGAACCAGTTTTACTTCTCTACAGGTAATCCCAATCTTAAACAACAATACACTAATAACTTTATTACACGGTATACTTATACCAATAGTACAAAAGGTCAAAGCTTTTTCGCCAATATATTCTTTCAAACCACGCAGGACTATGTGGCCAACGCAGTGTATACGGCAAGGCAGGATTCCATGCTCACCAACACGATTACTTTATATAAGGGTTCACAAATTTCGAAACCGGTGAACCTCGATGGCTATATAAGTGCCAGGTCATTTTTAAATTTCGCCATGCCGCTGAAATTCATTAAGTCAAATCTCAATTTAAACGCAGGTTTAAGTTATGCAAAACTCCCCGGGCTGATAAATAATGTATCAAATATTTCCAACGCTTATAATTACAACCTGGGCGGTGTGCTGGCGAGCAATATCAGTGAGTATGTAGATTTTACCCTGTCTTACTCAGGTAATATAAATGTGGTAAAAAATACCCTTAAGCCCGATTTGAATAATAATTACTTTGTACAAACAGCGGGCTTCACGGCCAATCTGCTTACCAAAAAGGGTGCTTTTTTTCAAAATGACTTATCTAACCAAAGCTATAATGGGTTGACAGACGGCTTCAATCAAAACTACTGGCTATGGAATGTTGCAGTCGGGCAGAAATTTTTGAAAAACCAGGCTGGAGAGATTAAGCTATCTGTATTTGATCTTTTAAAACAAAACAAAAGCATCACAAGGAACGTGACAGAATCCTATATTGAAGATGTGAAAAACCAGGTCCTCCAACAATATTTTATGCTAACATTTTCCTACAAATTAAAGAACTTTGGAAGCGGCAAGGCCAGTTCGTCCACTCCTGACCCCATGGAAAGAAGGGGAGACTTTAATCGGAATAATTAGCATAAAAAAATGTATTTTGAATGAGCAGGAACTGATAGAACTGGTAAAAGAGAAGGATAGGATTGCTTTTAAAACTCTGGTAGATGCCTGGCAGAACATGGTGTACAACACTTCGCTTGGTATCTTACAAAATGCCGAAGACGCAGAGGATGTGGCGCAGGAAGTTTTTATACAGGTGTACGAGTCGATTCAAACCTTCAAAGGTGAATCCAGGTTTTCCACCTGGTTATATCGCATCACCATTTCTAAAGCCACTGATCATATCAGAAAAAAAAAGAGAAAAAAACGATTTGCTTTTATCCAAAGCCTATATGGTAAAAATGACGGGCAGGTAATTGATCCGCCTGATTTTTTCCATCCCGGTATCCATCTTGAAAATAAAGAGGGGGGTGCAGTGCTCTTTAAAGCTATTGAAAAGCTGATACCCAATCAAAAGACAGCCTTTATTCTTAGTAAAGTAGAAAATCTAACTTACAAGGAAATAGGTGAGATAATGAATATAAGTGATGCAGCAGTGGACGCCCTGTTACAAAGGGCGAAGGAAAAATTAAAAAAATTGCTAATTGACTATTATAGGCAATTCGACGATTAATATGGAGCGTATGCTACAATGATCCGAGGGTTTCAATGTAAAACATCGTCTAAAGTAAATATTACAAATGGATAAAAATTATATAAATCAAAAGGCAGATGCAGCCTTGCGTAGCCTTGAAGATATCGAAAGGGCTGAACCTCAACCTTATTTCTTTACCAGGCTGGAAGCCAGGATGCTTTCGGAAAGCAATGTATGGAATATTATTTCTTCCTTTTTTTCGAAACCGGTGATTGCGTTTGCGTGTATCTGCATTGTAATAATGATAAATATGGCAGCGATCTTTTCATCGGCCCATTCAAATACGCTCCTTTCCAGGCAAGCCCCGGATTTGACTGCTGCAGATGAATATAGCCAGGTGACCACTTCTCTTTATGAACTTGATAAATAATTTTCAATAATGGAATCCATTAGGAAAAACCGATCGCTCATTTCAATTATTATCTTTTTACTGTTGACAAACCTGGCCATGCTGGCATTCTTTATTTTTTTCAACAAAAACGACCAGGGAAATACTTCGATAGCGGACAAGGGCCGATTTTACACAGCTTTGCAAAAAGATGTAGGTTTTTCTGATGAACAAATGAATGAATACCAGGCCCTGAGAAAACAAAACATGCAATATGTCGGGCCATTATTCAATGAAGTAAAAAATGCAAAATTTAGTCTCTTTGATCTTGTGTACACCGAGCCCGTTCCGGATTCGGCCATCGACAGCGCCGCCACTAAAATTGGTCAACGGCAGAAAGAGCTGGATATACAAATGTTTCATTATTTTAAAAAAGTACGAAAAGTTTGTAAGAACCAGCAGCTCCCCAAATTTGACACTGCTGTAAAACAACTGGTGATAAGGATGATTTCAAAGCCCGGGAAGCCTGATAAAAAATAAAATAGTAAATAGTATTTCTTCCACTAAAGATTAAAGTCCTACAGCAAATTCCACTAAAATAAAAATCCCATTGAGATTTACGTGGGATAAGCTTTGCACATTTGCCGGGCTAAGAAATCAAAAAAATTGATAAGAAGCGTTTGCTGCTTTCAAACCTATGAGAGGCGCTCACTACATTCAGCGCTAAATCATTAGCAAATAATGTTTAAAGCAGCTTTAATACCCGAGAAATTAAAGAGTCATGTCGCCCAATAAGTCGCATTTCCCTTCTAACTTGGCGTATTTGCACCCAGGGATTTCAACTGTTCTTTTTATTTTTGTTACCTGAAGAGATGGATCTTATTCCAGATTATTTAATTGATTAGGCGTT
>JBDSPQ010000418.1:0-3262 GCA_039930305.1 Ginsengibacter sp.
AAGTCATCATCAATAACCGTCATAAAGGTATGTTGCATTTTAACGAAGTGTACCGCAGCATAGATATTGGTGATCGCTTCCCCGGTTTTATTAAAGCGATTTCACCTGATAATAAAATTGATGTTGCCGCGGGCAAATCCGGTTACGGCAGGGTAGAAGACGAATCGGAGAAAGTATTACGCTTATTGAATGAAAATAATGGCTATCTGCCTTATCATGATAAATCGTCACCGGAAGATATTTATGCTTTCTTCGGCATGAGTAAGAAAACGTTTAAAATGGTAACCGGCAATTTGTTTAGAAAACAAAAAATTGCATTTACAAAAACCGGTATCCAGTTGACAGCTGAATAAAAGATTTTGGCAGTAATATTTTTGGTTGTTAATGGTATTGGCAGCATTAAATCAATTCTAAATCGGGGATATTAAAACTGTAAGGTAAAGGCCGTACCTTCTCCTTCGATAGATTGTACGTGAATGTTTCCCTTGTGCAGCATCATGATTTGTTTGCACAGGCTAAGCCCAATACCACTGCCGTTTTTCTTGGTGCTAAAAAATGGGATGAATATTTTATCCATTACTTCTTCTTTCATTCCGGTGCCGTTATCTGAAACTTTGAGCACGACTTTCTTATTAGCTGAAGTGGTGGCAGAAAGTGTGATCCGCGGTTCAGACCTGTCCTTTACCCCTTCCATCGAATTTACCAGCAGGTTTATCAGCACTTGTTCTATGAGGTTGGTATCGGCCTGTAAAGCGAGTTCAGTATCCTTTAAAATTATATCTAACTCTATGTTCTTTTGCTCCAGTGTGGGCTGCATTAATTGATACAGGCCTTCAAATAAATCTCTTACGTAAATCATTTGAAGATTAAGGGTAGTTATCTTATTGAGGTTGCGGTAAGTTTCTGCAAATTTCAACAGGCCTTCACTTCTTCGTTTGATAGTTTCGATACCCAGTTCGAGATCGTGGATGGCTGCCGACTTGTTTGTCATATTCAGCACCGATTTTTCCAGCCGGTTTTTTAGCGTGTCTGCGAGTGAAGATATGGGTGCCACAGAATTCATTATTTCATGTGTCATCACGCTCAAAAGTCGTTGCCACGCTTGCGATTCACTCTCGTCCAGCGCTTCGCTAATATTTTGAAAGGCGATTAGCTTAAATTTTTTTCCCTCCGTTGCAAATGCGGTAGCGGAAAGCAATACTTTGAAAGAACCTTTCTCCAGGTGTGCCTTAGTCACTTTTCCTTCTCCGGGCTTCAGACCGATCACATCACGATATAAATCAGGATCTCGCTTTTCCATTGAATGGATCGTTTTTAAATACGGCAGCTGCAGCATTTGTTTCAGTGATTCATTCATCCACATTACTTCACCCGATTCCATTTCGTAGGACAATATTCCGGTGTCCACCAATTCAAGAATCTTTTGAAGATATTGGTATTGAGTTTCTTTTTCTTTACTGATAATTTTAAAGGTGGTGTTGATTTGGTTAAAGCCTTCCCTCATTGGTTGCAGCTCTGAAGGTGCATGCTTTACATCAAAATATCTTGAAAAATCCCGGTAGTGGACTGATTCTACAAATTGCTTTATTTCATCCTGTGATTTATGCTGAAAGCGATACAGCTCCACCAGCTGGTACATGATAACAGGAATCAGCAAAAGAAGGTACACATAAATGCCCTGTAACAATAAAAATGCTGCGCCAAATAGCGTCGCAAAAAGGAAGATGATCCTTGCGATTATTCTGAGCTCGAGTCTTTTTATCATGATGAAACCACAATTCCCTAAAGGGAGGTATAATTATTTAATAAAAAACACACTATCTTTTTGAAGTAAAAGAAAACTATATATCGTATTTACTCAGTCGCCTGTAAAGGGCTGTCCGTGTGAGACCCAACTCTTTGGCAGCCCGGCTGATATTACCATTATGTTTTTCTATTACCCGCAAAATAGTATTTTTTTCCACCGTATTCAGATTGAGATCTGCCGGCTCTTTTTCCGTCACCACACTCGCTTCTATGGGTGAAAAAATAAGATCTGAGGAAGTTAATTCTTCACCGTCAGACATGATCACGGCACGTTCCATAGTGTATTGCAGTTCTCTTACATTACCCGGAAAGAGGTATTGCCTTAGTTTGTCCAGTGCCTTTGCATCAAACACCGGATCGGGCTTTAAATATTTGGCTGCATATACTTTTGCAAAATGCTTTGCAAGCATGATGATGTCCTCTTCTCTTTTTCGCAACGGCGGAATAACAATTTCAACAGTGTTGATACGGTAGATTAGGTCTTTCCTGAAACGATTTTCATTAGCAAGTTCTGATATCTGCAAGTTTGTAGCACATATCAGGCGCATGTTTACATCAATAGCCTGGTTGCTGCCAAGCCGTGTAATCTGGCGGTTTTGTAAAACACTTAAAAGTTTAGCCTGCTGCTGCAGGGATATATTTCCAATTTCATCCAGAAATAGTGTTCCTCCGTTGGCCGCTTCAAACCTGCCTTCCCGATCTTCGTTGGCACCGGTGAAAGAGCCCTTCTTATGCCCGAACAATTCACTTTCAAAAAGCGTTTCCGTTAGGGCGCCTACATCTACTTTTACCAATGGCTTATCAGCGCGGAGGGAATGCTGGTGAATGGCACGTGCAATCAAATCTTTACCGGTACCATTTTCGCCCAGGATTAAGATATTGGCATCTGTTGGCGCTATTTTTTCAATTTTAAAAAAGATGTCCTTCATCACCCCCGACTCTCCCAGCAGTTCTTTTCCCACTACAGAATCTCCTGCAGGGGCGGTAGCGCCGGCAGGTTTTCCTTTCTTTTTAAGCGTTTCCTTTATAGTTTGAATAAGCCTTTCATTATGCCATGGCTTGATCACAAAATCTGCCGCACCCTCTTTTAAAGATCTTACAGCAAGGTCAATGTCACCGTATGCTGTTATCATAATTACTGATGCATCAGAACCAAACTCCCTAATTTTATTTAGCCAAAAAATACCTTCGTTGCCAGTATTGATAGAACTGGTAAAATTCATATCCAATAATATCAGGTCAAAATTTTGCTTTGATAAAAGCCAGCGCAGATTCTCCGGGTTTTTCTCCGTTACCACTTCCTTTACTTCTGTTTTTAGCAGCAATCGTACTGCAGTTAGCACATCGGTATCATCATCGATAATTAATATACTTGCATTCCTTAATAACATATGATGAATGTAAATTTTAAAATTGTAATACGATAAGTTTAATAAAAAATCTTTTCCGTTGCCGT
>JBDSPQ010000419.1:0-2687 GCA_039930305.1 Ginsengibacter sp.
TTACATTGTGGAGTTATGTACAGTTAAATGGCCGGTAATGTAGAATGGATCATTCCATAAACAACGCATTTTGTTATAAGATAGCGACTGAATAAACTGGTTATTGGAAATATCTTTTATTAAAAATGAGATAATTGTTTCCTGGATAATCATGAATAGCACCAAAAGCAAGCTTAAAAAACCAATACGCCACCTGCTACTTACATACTGCGTTTCATTCGTTGCTATTGCCTTTGCTTCATCGTGCGCTTTTATGACGCCTATCGGATACCAGTGCAATTTGATGGTGTCAGGGCCGGGCAATTATTCATTCAGCGATTTTTTCAAAATTGGTTTTCCGCTAACCATACTTTATGCGGCAGCATGCCTTATTTTTACCTCATGGTATTATAACTTATAGCTATGTCCACTACTATTTTTCCCTTCAATTCTAAAATTACCACGGAGCAACGCAGGACGGCAATGTTGCAAAAGCCTCACCTGATATGGCTTACAGGCCTTTCCGGATCGGGTAAAACCACTTTAGCCCTTCGGCTGGAACACTATTTTTTTTGTAAAGGCTTTAAAGTATTTATGCTCGACGGGGATAATGTAAGAAATGGCCTCTGTAAAGATCTAGGCTTTTCCGAAGATGACCGTAAGGAAAATTTGCGCAGGGTAGCCGAAGTATGCAAGCTCATGCTGGATGCCGGACTCGTCGTGATCAGCGCTTTTATTTCTCCTAATGCAGATGACAGGTTAGCTATTAAAAACATTGTAGGCGAGCAATATTTTATTGAGGTATATGTAAACTGTAGCGTGGAAGTGTGTGAGAAGCGGGATGTAAAAGGTTTATATGCAAAGGCCAGGAAAGGAATTATTCCCAACTTTACCGGCATTAGCGCTCCATACGATACACCTGCTACACCAGATGTTGAGCTATGGACAGATGAGGAAACGATAGATGAATCAGTGCAAAAAATTATCAACCTGGTTGAACCCGCTATCAGCATTTAATATTTGAAACAAATAATTACCACTGCTAATGATTGATATCAAACAATTGCTCGAGATAGCCAGAAGAGCAGCTTTAGATGCAGGAAAAGCTATACTGGAAGTTTATACTTCCGGCGACTTTGGCGTCGAGATGAAAAGTGACCATTCACCTCTTACACTTGCGGATAAAGCGGCGCACAGGGTAATTTCCTCTTATCTCGAAGAGACTGGCTTACCTATATTGTCAGAAGAAGGCAGTAACATAGAATATGAAGACCGGAAAGACTGGGAATATTTCTGGCTGGTAGATCCATTGGACGGCACGAAGGAGTTTGTAAAAAGAAATGGCGAGTTCACGGTAAATATAGCCCTGGTAAAAAGGGATACTCCTGTTGCCGGTGTTATTTATGCACCATGCATCGAGGCGTTGTATTATGGTTCTCTGGATACAGGTGTTTATAAAATTGATAAGGGCAAAGAAGTGCAATTGACATTTATTCCTGAGAAAATAACCATAGAGGAGTTGCTTCAGAAAAAAGACATTATAGTCGTTGCTTCCAAATCACACCTGAATGAAGAAACCAAAACTTTTATTGATCAGTTTCATAATCCAAACCTCTGCTCAATGGGCAGCTCATTAAAATTGATGCTACTTGCGGAAGGAGTGGCAGATATCTACCCAAGGCTGGCGCCCACTATGGAATGGGATACGGCTGCCGGCCATGCGCTGTTACGTTCTTTAAATATGAGTGTGTACCAAACGGATTTAAAAGCAGAACTTATCTACAACAAAAAGAACTTACTGAATCCGTCCTTTATTGCTTTCTGATTTGCATTGGCAGCATCAGGGAAATTCTAAATAAAAATATAAAAGCAACGATTTTCTAAAAATCAAAAGCAGGTATTTTAAACCATTTCGCCTTTCATCAATTCACCTAACATTTGTTTAAAATTTTCTTTCTTATTTAAATGAGGTATCGGCTCAGCAGGCTCCGACACGTTTAAAAATTTGCACAGAGGCCCCCAGCCTTCGCTGACATCGAAAACCAATAATTTATCTGCGGGTACATAAGCCTTCACATCTTCAATATACTTGTTAAAAAGTTTTTCTGTGTAGGCTTTGTCTTCAAACTTTCCTTCAAAGTGATTTTGAAAAATCATTCCTTTAGAAAATTTCACACAGTTGATAACGGATCTCAACCTGGAATTAAAAATCAATTTAGACATCATTTTCAATTTCTCAGGCAAGGTCTGCGGCCCTGCTTTCCAGATGGTGCTGTAAACACTGGTATACCATTTTTCAAAAGGCCTTACCGTTAAAATTACTTTTGCATCCGGATACCTGGCCATATGTTCTTTATACCACGGATAGGCTGGAAAATCAACCGTAGCCTGGTAGCCACTATAGAGCTCATCCCAATTGGTAGTTCCCGTTTCCTTTAGTGTGAGCCAATGATGCAGATTTTCAGGATGCACAAGAAGCTCCTTCATGTGATAGGTTTTCACAAAGCCTAATTTCTCAAGAGATTCTTTAAGTGTGTTTGTACCTGTGCGTGGTAAACCAGCGCCAATGATTTTGATTGACATGATGAGGGAAGATTTTGGTAGTGGAATACTCTAAGATAATATTTAATTTTGCAGGATGAAAAATAATTAGCCATCCGGTTATTCTATTTAGTAATTGGCGGTCAACATACCGTCAATTGTTGCTA
>JBDSPQ010000420.1:0-3307 GCA_039930305.1 Ginsengibacter sp.
TTACATAAGAAAGTTGGTCAGGATTTTTAGATACTGCGCCAGCGCCGGTGATATTTACGGCGAGTGTGTAATCGGCAGGAACGGGTTCGAAGGCCGCCTGAATTGTTTTGTTTCCATCCATTATTACATTTACAGGATTGACGATACCAATGATAGCTCCGGTCCATCCACTGAAACGCTGATTGGCACCGGGAACCGCCGTGAGGGTTACCGAAGTGCCTGCACCGTAGGATGGTAAATCGGGTGCTCTTATAAGCGACCCATTTCCTGAAGCGGATGTGTTTAACACGTATTGCACTGGCGTGGTGCTTTTCTCTTTTGCGATTAAACAATAATTGGTTTGAGCCCCGGCAGCCGGGCTTGCCAAATTCCCGCCAAGTATTACATTTCCTGCATTGTAGTATTTTGTATATAAATCAAGGTGATTGATTTTGGAATCTGAAACCCCTAACTGCTCCGGAATTTTTTGCCATCCATTCATCCAGGAAGGCAAAGCCGTTTGCCGCGGGTCGTAAGCGATGTACAGATCTGCATTCTGCATAAGCGTGAAGGAAACGACGTTGCCTGATGTGTTTGTTTTGTCGTCATTGGCCGGTTTTAGAATGGTCGCACTTCCAATTATTGCTGGTACTGAAGTAACGGCGTAGGTCCGGTCTGTATAAAATGTATTGCCAACGCTTAAGGTGCCAACAGAATAGAATCTACCGGTAGCGGGAGCTACGTTGGCAATCAAATCATTTACAAAGTTGGCGTTGATTAGTTTGTTACTGGCACCCATTACTACCGAAATTGGATTGGTAGCACCCGATATATCGCCAGTCCATCCGGAAAATTGATTCCCGGCTGCGGCGGTTGCAGTAAGTGTCACGGTCGTTCCCTCTGTATAGGAAGCCTGATCGGGAAATTTTGTCACGACACCATTGCCAGCAACTGTTACAATTAAACTGTATTGAGTGGAAGTGCCTGTCGGACTACCCACAACTTCTCCCGAGGCAATACCATCGCCGCCGAAATTTACCGGGGTGACGGTATAGTAATAAGTGTTGCCCGTAGTAACATTCAAATCATTGTAAATTGTTGCAGTGATATCAGATCCAATAGGCACGTAAGGACCTCCCTGTATCAGGCTGCGATTTATTTTATAAGATGCAGCGCCCGTCGATTTGTTCCATTGCAGGTTCACCTGGTTTGCAAGCGCGGTTGCGACTACAGTTGGTGCTGGTTTTTTGTGTTTTAACAATGCCTGCAAAAAGAAATAATCTGCGTAAATTAATGGCACGTCTACTTCGGAATTGCCTGGTTTATTGCCAACGCTATGCATCAGGAAAAAATTATTATTGGTTCCGGGATTTGCGCTGTATGCGGCCGCAGAAAGGCGATTCAATATATTGAGGCCGCTATTGTAATAGGAAGCACTGTTCCCAGGCAAGTAATCACTAAGTTCCAACAAAGCGGAAGCTGCAATGGCCGCCGCCGAAGCATCACGATAATCAAATGCATCAAAATCCCAAAACGGAACCAGGTCTGATGGCATATTTGGATGTGTAAGATAGAAGTCGGCAATTTTTTTTGCCATATCCAGGAACCGTGGGTCACCTGTTTCACGAAAACATATTGTAAAGCCATATAACGCCCATGCCTGACCCCTTGCCCAATCTGATAAATCGTTCAAACCTTGCCAGGTTACTTTTTTAATGACACTACCCGTTACAGGATCGTAATCAACCACGTGATAGGAACTATTGTCTGGACGAAAATGGTTTAGGATTGTGGTGAGGGCATGCTGTTTGGCAATTTTGTAAAATGAAGAGTCGCCTGATAATTTGGTGGCATAAAATAAAAGTTCCAGGTTCATCATATTGTCTATAATCACCGGGTACGTAAAGGCAACATTGTTCCAGGATTTTATCGCACCAACTGTTGGATTATATCGGGTAGATAGTGATTGTGCCGCTTTTATAATAATAGATTTATAATTTCCATCCTGGGTCAAGCGGTAGCCATTCCCAAAACTGGAGTAGATCATAAAGCCAACATCATGGGTTGTTGTATTATTTTTTTGGTTTTCCAGCCCTGCTGTCCACTCTTGTGCCCTCGACTTCCAGGTATTGTCGCCGGTATATTCGTACATTAGCCACAAAGCTCCGGGAAAGAACCCGCAAGTCCAATCACCTGCTGACACTCTTTTTGTAGTTCCATTTGAATTTACTGTCCTGGGATACGAACTTTTATTACTGTATGCCTGTGAAACCTCAAGATGACTTTTAGCAATATTAATTGACTGATCAGCATTGTAGACTTGCGAATAAGATGGAAAACTTTTCAATGCCAAAAAAGCGAGGCAAAGGATTGCAACTGTTTGGAAATAATTATTATTTGTTCTCATGATTTTGCTTTGGGACAAAAAATGAAAGTCAGGAGACGCCGCTGTTCCTGAATATTTAATAAACTACAAAAAAGTACCTGCGGCAGAAATAGTGTTGGTCAGTACCAGTGAAGCGAATGGAGATTAAGAGGATCTTTGGAGAAAGAAAATTTAAGCAGTTTTCAACAACGAAGTTTACAATTTTTTTTTAAATAATCAAGTTATTTTAAAAAAAACTGGCTCTCTTAATTTTCGCGTTTAATATATTACCGTGCCGTTGAAGTGAACCGCTAAATAATTTATTCTTACTTTACAACTGATCCCAAATTCCAAAAGATCTAACACTTATGACAACTGAATGCTGTCATGTTAATAAACTTGAACCTTTTTGAAAATTGCTGTGTGAATTGAATAATAAACCCATCAGATAAATGCCAAGAATAAAACTTTTATTATGTCTGATTGGTATGACTGCGGTTGCAGGAAGTGCTTACTCCCAGTTGGATTCCCTGTCAAAAAAAACTGATTCTGTAAACGTTTCCATCCTTAAAAATTTCAACGAGAAGATATTACAAATTCAAAGACAGCACCAGGATGATTCCATTCAGAAAACAGTGTTGGAATCACAAATCAATTCCTTAAAAAGTAACGATAATCTAAAGAGAGAAGCGCTGCAAAAAGAGCTGGAAGACCTTAACAATCGCGAGACATTTCAATTAACACAGAAAAAAATACGGATAGATTCCTTGCGTAAAATAGCACCCGGCTACCCGGTGAATGGATTTTTTGATGATACCCTGTTTTACATATATAATAAACTTGGAAGCTTTTCGCCAAAGGAAAGAGCAGATGCTATTTCACTTCGATTACAATCATTAGTTAAAGACAGGCATTTCAAACCTGATTCACTGAAAATTGCCAACACTGAAACCACAGTAGACA
>JBDSPQ010000421.1:0-3680 GCA_039930305.1 Ginsengibacter sp.
GTGTAGGCGCTGAATTATTTTGTATCGGCACGGAGCTCGGCAGGGTGGTAGAGCAAAGGCCCGCTTTTTGGAACAGGTTAATTGATAGCGTGAAAAATAATTATCGTGGCAAAATTACCTATGCAGCAAATTGGGATGATTATTATAAGGTACCTTTTTGGAAAAAGTTGGATTATATAGGAATAGATGCTTATTTCCCTTTGATGAATAAGAAAACACCTTCGGTAAAAGAAGTAGCCGATGCATGGAAAAAATATCTTCCATCACTTGAAAAAATTTCCCTGAAATACAATCGTCAAATTCTCTTTACAGAGTATGGTTATAGGAATGCTGATGCCTGCACCGCTGAGCCCTGGAAAGAAAATTCCAGCTCCGTAAATAATACTGCCCAAACGAATGCTTACAAAGGATTTTATTCAACATTTGCCGGCAAGGCCTGGTTTGCGGGCGGGTATTTATGGAAATGGTATGGAGAAGATAGAAGTGACAGGCAGAACGAAGTTGATTATACTCCGCAAGGCAAGCCTGCAATGGAAGTAATGAATGACTTTTACAAGTTATCCGCTCCCAGGTGAATCATTTGTTTCTCGAATGATTTTCTTCGGACAAGCAAGGGGGTAATCGTTATATTTGCGAAATTCAAAAATTTTCCATGTCAGTTTTAGTCAACAAAGATTCAAAGATTTTAGTACAGGGATTTACTGGTACCGAAGGTACTTTTCATGCTTCCCAAATGATCGAATACGGGACCAATGTAGTAGGTGGTGTTACTCCTAATAAAGGGGGCACTTCCCACCTGGACAGGCCTGTATTCAATACGGTAGAAGAGGCGGTGAAACAAACCGGGGCAGATGTCTCTATCATATTTGTACCTCCGGCGTTTGCTTCTGATGCTATCATGGAGGCGGCAGATGCAGGAATTAAATTGATTGTATGTATTACTGAAGGTATACCGGTGCAGGATATGGTGAAAGTGAAAAATTATTTACTTGATTCCAGTGCAAGACTGATCGGACCGAACTGTCCGGGAGTGATTACCGCCGACGAATGTAAGGTCGGCATTATGCCTGGATTTATTTTTAAGAAAGGGAAAATTGGCATAGTTTCAAAATCGGGCACGCTCACCTATGAAGCAGCAGACCAGGTGGCTAAGGCAGGCCTTGGCATCTCGACAGCCATCGGTATTGGCGGAGATCCCATTATCGGTACTACCACTAAGCAGGCGGTCGAACTCTTTATGAATGATAATGAAACTGATGGCATCGTGATGATAGGAGAGATTGGTGGCAGCATGGAAGCTGAGGCGGCAAAATGGATAAAAGAGAATGGTACAAAACCTGTCGTCGGATTTATTGCAGGACAAACTGCACCTCCCGGCCGAAGAATGGGTCATGCAGGAGCGATAGTAGGTGGGGCCGAAGACACAGCGGCAGCAAAAATGAAAATATTGGAAGAATGTGGCGTGCATGTAGTTGCAAGTCCTGCGGATATTGGTAAAACGATGGCCGAAGTTATGAAAGGCAAATAGGCTTCAATCACTGATTTACACCCAAACGGAACGACAGATTTAATCTTTCCACAAAAAAGGAAAGAGGATCACGGCCAGCGCAATTACCATCACATCGAAACCGGTTAATAAAAGCGTCATTTGTAATAAGGCGCCTTCTTTATATATCTCTCCAAAAGCCGATTTAGAAAGCTTCATCAGCAACATCAGTTGAGGAATTACCAGGGGGAAGCCGAGAATAGCCATCACAGCTGCATTTTGCTGGGCACGCGCTGCAATCGCCGCCATCAGGGTGAAAACAAGGCTCAGGCTTAATCCTCCAATTAAAGCAATACCGAAGAACTGAAGCTGGTGAATCACCGGATTTCCAAACAATATGCGGAAAAGTAACAGGCTGACCACAATCATAATTGCCATAATAAGAGTACTATAAATCAACTTTGCTAAAACAAAATGTATTGGGTTGGCAATTGTGTAGAAGTACAGCATACGTCCCTTACTTTCCTGTAAAAAACTTTTTGCAACTGCATTTACGCATACGAATAATTGAATCATCCAGAACAGGCCATTGTAAACGGTGCTTTCGGGCTGTCCCATAGCCAGGTACAATACAAATATTGTAGACGAAACATACAAAAGCATACCATAGAAGGTGTGCTGCAACCGCAGTTCCAGTAGTATATCCTTCTTTAGTAAAGTGAGTATTTTCATTTCTGCAGTCTGGCTTTCATCTTAAAAAATACAAAGGTTATGGTAACGTGGCGCAATGCCGGCATCTTGGTTCATAAATATCTTTTTCCCCCAGAAGCACTCTCCCGCCGCCGGGTATTTTACGATGGCTCACATTGGCGATATTCCCACAGATCATGCAAATCGCATGCAGCTTGGTGATATAGTCCGCGATAGAAAGTAAATTGGGCATTTGCCCAAAAGGCTTTCCTTTATAATCCATGTCTAAGCCTGCTACGATCACCCTGATTCCCTTTAGCGCCAGCACTTCGCATACCTCTGTAATCTCTTCATCGAAAAACTGCGCTTCATCTATGCCTACTACATCCACATCCTGGGCCAGCAAAAGAATGGTCTGTGAATTATCTACGGGCGTGGAATGAATTATATTTTCATTGTGGCTCACAATCTTCTCCTCATCGAATCTAATATCAATTGATGGTTTAAATATTTCGGCCTTGAGATTTGCAATCCTTACCCTGTTCAATCTCCTGATAAGTTCCTCAGTTTTTCCACTAAACATGCTACCGCAAATTACCTCAATCCATCCCCGGCGTTCCCCTTTGTAGTTGGGTTCTATAAACATTTTTTGTATTTATTTTTGAATTCAATTAGTAACTTAGCCATTATTGCAAGGTTAATTGATTTATCAGAATTGGATTAAAACAATTTTGGTGTTCCTGGCTGACAAATTCCTTATTCAATTATTTTCATGGAAAGAGTGACAACACTCATAAAAAAATTACAGGACCAACTTGAGGCAAGCGTTTCTGCCGACATGCTGTTAAATACTGCCAGGATGTTAGTCGCTGAACTCTCACTAAGAGATAGCCCGCGTAATTTGAAACAGGATCAGGTTTCTATATTATTCCCATTAACTGCAAATATTGCGGAGGTTAAAGAAAATGACGAACCTGCCGCTGAAAAGGTTATAGAAATATTAAAAGTAGATGAAAAGGAAATCGAAGAGGAATTAGAACAAATTAAAAGGAATGCTGAAACTGTTAATGCGTTAAGTTCACATGCAAAACCCGGCTTCGTTTACGATCCCATCGAAGATATGCCCACTCTTGCTCACCAAACGCCATTGCCCGGTAAAACTAAAAAAGACAATGAGTTACCTTTTGAATATCCTGAATCTTTGAATGACCGGCTAAAAGAAGTAAAAATTGAACTCTCTCAAAAGCTAAATGAAACACCCATAAAAGATTTAAGAAAAGCTATTGGGGTAAATGACCGGTATCTTTTTTTAAATGAGCTGTTTCGCGGCGATGAAGCGATGTATGAGCGCAGCATTAAAACCATCCAGAACTTTTCGATTTATGCAGAAGCAGAATATTGGATCAAACGTGAGCTTAAAATAAAAATTGGCTGGCACGACGGCCATCCGGTTGTGAAACAATTTGACCAATTAATCAAACGGCGGTTTGCCGGGTCCTGACCG
>JBDSPQ010000422.1:0-6949 GCA_039930305.1 Ginsengibacter sp.
AACCTCACTTACTTTTTCTGCTACAACAAGATCGCGAATGATATACTCTACATTTTCTCCATTCAGGTGTATCTCCGATTGACCCGAATGCTGATTATAACTAAAAGCCAGTTCAATATTTTTCAGAGCTTCCCTGATGGCTTTCTGATCTGATCGGTTTACATTATTTCGTAAAAAATATAGCGTAATGGCGCGGTACATTGCCCCGCTATCTACGTATACATAACCTAACTTTTTAGCCAACTGCCTGGCAAGGGTGCTCTTTCCGCAGGATGACCCGCCATCAATAGTAACTATCAGTTTTTCCGCCATTCCACAAATTTGAGTCAATTATCAATAATCGCAAAATGAAGTACACAAAAATGCCATCGGTTAAGATGGCACTTTTAAAAAATATAGCAAAAAAATCAGGCTTTAGATGCTTGCTCTTTCTTTACACTTCCTTGTACTTCGAAGGTGATTTTGGATCCTTCCTTGTCGAGGTCTGCAATAAGCACATCACCATTTTTAATATTGAGATTCAGTATCTCTTCGGCAAGCGGATCTTCCAGATACTTCTGCAACGCTCTGTGCAACGGCCTCGCACCAAACTGCGCATCGAATCCTTTTTCTGAAATAAATTTTTTGGCTTCTGGGGTCAACTCTAGCTTTAGCCCAAGATTTTGCAATCTTAATGTGACGCCTTTCATCAATATATCAATGATTAAGAAAATGTCTTCCTGGGTAAGATTGTTGAAGATAACCACGTCATCGATACGATTCAAAAACTCCGGACTAAAAGTACGCTTGAGTGCTTTTTCTATAACTGCTTTGGTGTTTTCATCAGCATTCTGAATTCTTGAAGCAGTACTGAACCCAACGCCGTCCCCAAAATCTTTTAACTGGCGTGCACCAATATTAGACGTCATGATAATCATGGTATTTTTGAAATCTATCTTCCGTCCCAACCCATCAGTCAATTGACCATCGTCCAATACCTGCAATAAGATATTATAAATATCAGGATGGGCTTTCTCAATTTCGTCAAGCAGGATTACGGAATACGGTTTACGTCTAACCTTTTCAGTTAGCTGACCGCCTTCTTCGTATCCAACGTAGCCCGGAGGGGCACCAATTAATCTGGAGACAGTGAATTTTTCCATGTACTCACTCATATCTACTCTTATCAGCGCATCGTCGCTGTCAAACATATATCTTGCCAGAGCTCTTGCCAACTCAGTTTTTCCAACACCGGTAGGTCCAAGAAATATGAATGTTCCAATTGGCTTTTTCGGATCTTTCAACCCTACACGATTTCGTTGGATGGCTTTCACCACTTTTTGTATGGCTTCATCCTGTCCTATAACAGCTCCGGTCAGATCCTGCGCCATACGACGAAGTTTTTCTGTTTCGGCCTGCACCATTCTTTTTACAGGAATTCCTGTCATCATACTTACCACCTCGGCAATAGCTTCTTCATCAATAGGGTAACGCCTGTTTTTGCTTTCCTCTTCCCAATCGGCCTTAGCTTTCTCCAGCTCTTCCTGAAGTCGTTTTTCAGTATCGCGCAAAGAAGCTGCCTCCTCAAAGCGCTGGCTTTTTACGACCTTGTTCTTTTCGTGCTTTATGTCGTCAATTTTTTTCTCCAAATCAACAACTTCTTGTGGTACATTAATATTTTTCAGGTGCACCCTCGCACCTACCTCATCCAAAACATCTATTGCTTTGTCAGGCAATAGTCTGTCTGTCATATAACGATCGCTAAGTTTTACACACGCGTCAATAGCTTCATCATTATAAGTTACATTATGATAGTCTTCGTATTTACTTTTAATGTTGGTAAGAATTTCTATAGTTTCAGCAACACTCGGCTGCTCTACCATTACTTTCTGGAATCGCCGATCAAGCGCACCATCTTTTTCGATGTACATACGGTACTCATCTAACGTACTGGCTCCTATGCATTGAAGCTCGCCTCGTGCAAGAGCCGGCTTAAAAATATTCGAAGCATCCAAAGAGCCACTGGCGCCCCCTGCGCCCACGATGGTATGAATTTCATCAATAAATAAAATTACATCGCGGTTCTTTTCCAATTCATTCATGATGGCTTTCATTCTTTCCTCAAACTGCCCGCGATACTTTGTGCCTGCAACTAAAGCGGCGAGATCAAGAGACACCACTCTTTTATCGAACAGTACCCTGCTCACCTTTCTTTGTATAATTCGTAACGCTAACCCTTCCACAATAGCTGTCTTACCTACGCCCGGTTCACCAATTAAAATTGGATTGTTCTTTTTGCGGCGGCTTAAAATCTGGGATACTCTTTCAATTTCTGTTTCCCGCCCTACAATGGGATCCAATGTTCCAAGCTCAGCCAATCGTGTAATATCTCTTCCGAAGTTATCGAGAACCGGGGTCTTGGATTTTGCCTGGGCGGTGGAACCTTTTGAAGCGCGTTGCTGGGAGTATGATTTCCGTTCTTCATCAAACTCTTCTCCTTCATCATCCTGAAATTCTGCTTTCGGGTCAGTTTTTACATACCCCAGCTCGTTTTTAAACATATCATAATCAACATCGAACTGGTTAAGTATTTGTGTAGCAATGTTCTCTTTATTTTTCAAAATAGAAAGCATCAGGTGTTCGCTCTCCACCAGGGGACTTTTATTAGCCTTTGCTTCAAGAACGGTAATGCGAATAACTTTTTCAGCTTGTTTAGTAAGCGGCAACGAATTTATGTTAGCAATATTTTTACCGGTTTTATCCTTCACGGCAAGTTCAATTTCTTTTCTTAATTCGTATAGGTCTACATTAAATGCTTTTAAAATTTTAATTGCGGTATTTTCTCCATCCCTTATAAGTCCCAAAACAAGATGTTCTGTGCCTATAAAATCATTCCCAAGGCGAAGAGCTTCTTCCCTGCTGTAGGAAATTATCTCCTTTACCTGTGCTGAAAAATTGTTGTCCATATGATTCAATTTAATGCTGTACAATAATAACGAATAAAATCTACTATTAGTTGCGAAAACAAATGCACAGGATGTTGAAAACACCACAAAAAAAGGTTAAATTAAGAATCAAATCTGAAGCGTATTCTATTTTAATGAGCCTGAGTTTTGTAGTAGAAGAGGAACAATTTTATAGAAATAAAAGTTCCTAAAATCTGTAATATCTTATTTTCAAACAAATAACTCCAATGAAAGTCAAAATTGATACCAAAGAGAAATTTCATGTTCTTACACCCCTGGAGGAACAAGTACCTGCTAATATGACAGCAGAAGTAGACAATTCACTGCTTGTTTATATGGGAATGGACCCCTGCAATATTATTTTGAACCTTGAAAATGTGAAGCAAATTAATGAAGACACCGCCGCAATGATAGCCGCCATCCAACAAAAATTTTACGATTCAAACTGCTCGATGGTAATATGCAACCTCAACCCAGAGGTAGAAAAATTTTTGGATGAAGTTGAACTATTGGAAAATATGAATGTAACACCGACTGAAAGTGAAGCATGGGATATTATTCAAATGGAGGAGATAGAAAGAGAGTTGCTGTAATTACTTGAAAGGTTCGCACGAATCTCTATGAAAATTCTAAAATCAAAATGTAGTGCTTGCTGTAACAATTCTTGGTAGCAATTCCGCCGTACCGGCACACAACAGGCATCCCACTGCCCAGGTGGTACAAAGCAATGGACAAAAATTCCTGGTCGATTGTGGGGAGGGTACTCTTTTGCGTATGATGCATTTTAAAATAAAGCCGTTGAAGATCGATCATATTTTTATTTCGCACTTACACGGCGATCATTATTTTGGCCTGCCAGGCATGCTTACAACCATGGGGCTTAATCAACGCAGCAAGGATCTTCATATTTATTCGCCAAAATATTTAGAAGAAATAATCGAATTACAACTAAAAGTTGCGAATGCCACTTTACCCTATAAAATACATTTCCATACAATCGAAGATGAAGGCGTAATCGCTGAGACAAAAGATATCATAATAGAAAGTTTCAAAGTGAAACACCGCATCGAATGTTGGGGATTTCTTTTTCGTGAGAAAAAAAATCCCAGAAAAATTGATGAGTCACAAATTATGGGATCGCAGATCCCCGTTACCTTCTATGAAAAATTGCAGGCTGGAGAAGACTTTATTTCTTCATCAGGAAACATTATTGCAAACCACCTTCTGACGGTAACGGGAGATATCCCCAAAACCTACGCATACTGTGCCGATACTGTCTATTTTGAACCGATTGCCGACAAAGTGATGAACGCAGACCTCCTCTATCATGAATCCACCTACTTGCATGAACTTGAGGAAAAGGCTGTCAGCAGGTTTCACTCAACGGCTAAACATGCAGCGATGATCGCAAGGAAAGCAAATGCGAAAAAATTACTCCTCGGCCATTTTTCGTCTATGTATGATGTATTAGATGACTTTCAGTCAGAAGCTGAAGAAATTTTCGAAAACACGGAATGTGCTAAAGAAGGCGTCTGTTATATAGTTTAATGATTGGCAAATGGAATAGAATACTTTCAGGAGAATAAAGGCATCAATTCTTTTATTTTTTTATGATAGCACTTACTTAGCGGTACCAGAGGAAGCCTCAGCACATTTTCTATTAGCCCCATTTCATATAACACCGCCTTCACACCCGCCGGATTATTTTCTGCAAATAAAAGCTCATTCGCCTGTAATAATTTATAGTGGAGTTTCCTGGCTTCATTGAAGTCATCTTTCAATGCGCAACGAACCATCGCGGAAAAAATTTTAGGAAAAGAGTTTGCACACACGCTAATAACGCCGTCCATTCCACAAGCGATAAGCGGCAAAGTAAGTTGATCGTCTCCGCTTACCACCAAAAAATCTACCGGTCGTTTTTGCAAAATATTCATGCATTGCAACATGCTGCCGCTGGCTTCTTTTATACCTCCTATCTTGCTGCATTCGTTAGCCAGCCGAAGGGTGGTGTCGGCCAAAATATTACTCCCCGTACGGGAGGGTACATTGTAAATAATAATGGGAAGTGGAGATGCTTGTGAAACAGACTTATAATGTTGAAAAATCCCTTCCTGTGATGGCCGGTTATAGTAAGGGCTGGCGTGCAAAATGGCACTGGCATCATATAAGGGAAAGGTTTCAATATCCTTTAAAACCTCCCTGGTATTATTTCCGCCAATACCTACTACTACTGGCACACGCTTTTCTACGGCCTGGAATGTAAACTTGACAACAGCCAACTTTTCATCCCGGTTTAGCGTGACAGGTTCTCCTGTAGTACCTAAAGTAATCACGTATTCTGCACCACCGTCAATTACATAATCTATTACTTTTCCAAGTGAATCAAAATCTACTTCAAAGTTGGATTTGAAGGGAGTAACTAATGCAACTCCTGTACCTTTTAACGAATTTAATAATGACATGTGCAAATAAAAATAAGACTTAAAAAGTTCCTTTTTTGAGAAAGTGTTTCTTACCAATATCAAGGCGACATATTACTCGTCCCAGAATCCCATTTTTCCGAATTTGGCTATGCGCTGCGTTATTCTTTCGTGAGGCTCTATTTTTTTGAGTTCTGCAATAATCGGTTTAATATAATTTTTAAGATTACCAGCAGCCTCATCATAATTCCAGTGCGCTCCGCCAAGCGGCTCGGCGATGATGCCATCAACCAGGCCAAACTTGTACATATCATCGGACGTGAGGTGAAGTTGCTCCGCGGCGATTTCCTTTTGCGCCCAGCTGCGCCATAAGATGGTGCTGCAGTTTTCCGGCGAAATAACACTATACCATGAGTTCTCCATCATCAACACCTTATCACCTACGCATATTCCCAATGCGCCGCCGCTGGCCCCCTCCCCTATGATGATGCACACTACCGGCACTTTCAGGCGAAGCATTTCATAAATATTTCTTGCAATTGCTTCACCCTGTCCACGCTCTTCCGCTTCCAGGCCGGGGAATGCCCCCGGGGTATCTATTAAAGTGATAATAGGTTTTTCAAATTTCTCTGCCAACTTCATAAGCCGCAGCGCTTTTCGGTAACCTTCAGGATTTGCCATACCGAAATTACGCATCTGGCGCATCTTAGTATTCGTACCCTTCTGCTGGCCTATTACCATCACCGTCTCCCCATCAAGCTGGGCAAATCCGCCGACCATGGCCTTATCATCTCTCACGTTTCTATCGCCATGCAGTTCAATAAAATTTGTAAAGATTTTAAAAATATATTCAAGGGTATAGGGCCGGTCGGGATGCCTGCTCAATTGCACTTTTTGCCATGGCGTCAGTTTCTCGGTTATATCCTTTCTCTTTTGCAAAATCGATTGCTCCAGTTCGTGGAGTATCGCTTCATAGTTACCCTTATTATTTTTTGAAGCAAGCTTTTTGTTTTCTTCAATCTGATCGTATAGCTCTTTTATGGGTTGTTCAAAATCAAGAAATTGCCTCATAGATGATGTTGGAATTTATAAATAAACATACAAGGATAATCACAAAAGTTTCTATTTATCACGTTGAAGTTACGACCTGAAAATTAATCGCCACAGCAGTGCCGAGATGAATCCCGAAATAAATAAATTGCCTCTTTTCGCACTGCTTTTTTTTACAAATATGGAATTAAATTTTCACGAATGGCAGGATGAATTGAAATTTTATTATCTTGCGCTCCCGAATTACAAAATGGATCGGTAGTTCAGTTGGTTAGAATGCCGCCCTGTCACGGCGGAGGTCGCGGGTTCGAGTCCCGTCCGGTCCGCAATATTTCACGCATGATCCGCTCTCCTAGCGGATTTTGATTTTTACGGTCTACTTTTGGGTTGTAATAATCAGGTTTAGCAAACAACTTTACTCCTCTTTATCGTAGTTTATAAAGCTTCATAATTTAAGATTATTGAGTTGCCTTAATTAATCTGCCACGATAGGCTTGCATCTGTTGACTTTTACAAAAAAAGCAGCGCATTCTG
>JBDSPQ010000423.1:0-6231 GCA_039930305.1 Ginsengibacter sp.
CTGATACGTTTTCCACCCAGTGATAGCAAGTATTGAGAAGCATTGTATAATCCGGCCGGATGTACGGGAAAATGGCGCTGGTTAAATTTTTCTTCAAACAGCAGGGATAGTTCTTTAAACGAGTGCATTATTCATTTTACGGGCCGTGCCAATTTCATTTACAAAAATGGTCATTTAGTTTTTTTGACAGAGCGGATTTTGCTTTATAAATATTGTAAAAATTATTAGTCAATTGCGCAGATCATTGATGATCCGCTTTATGGGATTTATTTTTTTCTTTTTTTCTTTTTTTTCACACGACTTGTTTGCGGCAAAAGATTTTCGATACCAGGCAGCCATTCAAAATCCAGTTGTCTTTTGTCGAGGTTTGCCGCTACTAATTTAATATTGATCTTATCTCCCATCCTGAATTTTTTCCCTGTATGAATTCCTACCAGCGAGTAATCTGCATCGTCATGCCGGAAATCATCATACTCTGAAAGATCGCGTACCGAAACAAGCCCTTCGCATTTTTCTTTAACTGTTTCTACCCAAAAGCCAAATGCTGCAACCCCACTGATCACACCTTCCATTTCTTCACCTACTTTATCCAGCATAAATTCTACCTGCTTGTACTTATTGCCCGCACGCTCCGCTTCCATCGCAGCCCGTTCTTTGGCGCTACAATGCTTGCACTTGTCTTCCATCTGCTTATCCGGGTGAATATTTTTATCCAGGACTTCCTGCAAAATCCTATGTACCATCACATCAGGATAGCGGCGAATGGGGGAAGTAAAATGACAATAATCTTCGAACCCCAACCCATAGTGCCCGACGTTTTCCGGCGTGTACACCGCTTTGGCCATCGTACGAATACCTAATTGCTCCAGCACGTGCTGTTCGGGTTTGCCGTGCACGTCCAGCATAAGTTGATTGAAGGACGCTGCGATAGCATCTTCATCATGGATGTCGAACTTGTAACCGAATTTTTTTGCAAAGGCAGCAAAGGGTTTTATCTTTTCGTCATCCGGAGTATCGTGTACGCGATAGGGAAAGGGCACCGGCTTCTTATGAACCTTAATCTTGGCGACATGGGCCGCTACCGTTCGGTTTGCCAGCAGCATAAACTCTTCCACCAGCTGGTGCGACTCTTTACTTTCTTTTACAACAATGCCGATTGGCTTCCCGTTTTCATCCAATTGAAATTTTACTTCTGTAGATGAGAAATTGATGGCCCCGTTTTTAAAGCGTTCCTTTCTTAAATTTTTGGCGAAAGTATTCAGCCATTTTATCTCGCGGTAATAGGTGCCTTTACCCGATTCAATGATCTCCTGTACCTCATCATAATTGAACCGGTGATTACTGTGGATGAATGTTTTGCCCAGCCAGTAATCTTTAACTTTCCCTTTTTGAATCTTAAATATTACCGAAAAAGTATGCTTGTCTTCCATTGGCCGCAAAGAACATAATTCGTTGGAGATTTTTTCCGGGAGCATCGGATTTACTCTATCCGGCAAGTAAACGCTTGTCGCCCGGCTATAAGCTTCTTCATCCATTGCAGATCCCACTTTCACAAAATGGCTTACATCTGCTATATGCACGCCAATTTCGTATTCGTCCTTATCGAGCTGTTTTAGTGAGATCGCATCATCAAAATCTTTTGCATCTGCGGGGTCTATCGTAAAAGTGAGTTCATTGCGATAATCGCGGCGAGTGCTTATAATATCAGGGTCAATGACATCGCTCAACTGATCAGCTTCCGCCAACACCTCCGGCGGAAATACAAGCGGAAAACCGTTTTGCACGATAATTTCCTTCATGGCCATATCGTTGCGGTCCTTTGCCTGCAACACACTGATAACGGAGCCTTCAGGCTTTTTTTCGCCCTTGTCCCAGTTAAGCAACTTTACCAATACCCGGTCCTTATCCACTGCGCCATTGAGGTTTTTTGTGCTTATATAAAAATCAGGTGTCGGCTTTTTTGCGTCAGGTTTAAAAAAAGCAAAATTCTGGTTCACTTCTATATCGCCGATAAACTCTGTCTGCTTTCGATCTGTTACTTCATGCACCTGACCCTCAGCACGCCTTCCGTTGGAATCCTTGATTTTTACCGTCACCGTATCGCCATCCAGTGCTTTGTTAAAGTCATGGGGTCGTATTAAAACATCTTTATCCCTGCCTTCTGAAACTACATAACCAATTCCTGACCGGGTAATCTCCAATACGCCTTTTACCATCACCGGGGGCTTCTTTTTTCCCATTTTAAATACAAAATTTTATTATGAATGTGGGTTAGTGTAGAAAAATGCTGCAGCAACCTGCCAGCGCAATGTACATAAACTATCGCTAAACAAATTTACAGCCGGGCGACCCGACTTATTAAGATTTTGCATGAAATACTTTAGTGGCATAAGTATATTTTATAAAATAATCATGTTTACAAATTTGTGATATAGACCCGTTTTGGTATTTTTATAAACTTTCCTCAATTCGCTGGTATTTTGTTTTTACATGAATTACGACGGTTTTCATTTGGCTTATATCGCTGCAGTCCCGCAGTGATTTATCACTTTGTATAAATTTAATTGCCCATAACATATGTAACAATCAAAGTATATTTGTATTCGCAGATACGCCAACTCTTTCTCTTATGCTCACAAACCTTACACCCGCGCTTACTTCTCCAAATCTGTTCGAAGCAATTTTTAATAATGCCAAGCAGAACAATATACTTGTACTTGATAAAAAGGGCTATGTAATTGCCGTCAATGAGGCATTTACCCAATGCTTCGGATACAGGCAGGAAGATGTAGCCGGTGTATATCTTTCCATATTCTTTACTGAAGAAGACAGGCAGAAAGGTCTGCCCGAAAGAGAAATTAAACAGGTCTTAGAAAAAGGACAGTCGTCCGATAACAATTACCTTGTTTCTAAAAACGGGACGTTTACGTGGGTGTCGGGAGAGTCAGTGCTGGCGAAAGGAAAGAATGATGAGGTCCACATTTTAAAAGTGATTCAGAACATTCACCAGCAGAAAACCGCTGAAATTTCTCTACAGCGCTTAAACGAATTCAACGAAAATATCCTGAGTTCTATTGAAGATGCCGTAATCGTGCTGGACGAGGAGATGAATATCTTAAAAGGTAATCATGCTTTTCTCCATTTATTTAAGCCAGATAAATCAGGAGGCAAAAAATTAAATTTCCCTGACCTGGTCGTAGGCTTTTCGGGCAGCTACGAACTGGAGCTATTAATAGAGGATGCGATTCTGCACAATAAAAGCTTCACCAACTTCCCCATAGAGCTAATCGCTGTTGACGGCGAAAAGAAAATATTTGATGTGAATGGCGCTACTATGCCGCACGCCGATGGAATAAAAAGCGTCCTGCTGGTGGTACATGACATCACGGTTCACAAGCAAATTGAAAAAGAAAGGGAAGATGTAATTGGCTTCGTTGCTCATGAGCTGCGAAATCCCCTGGCTAACCTTTCATTGTGCAATGAGCTGATGAGTGAGTATGTGAACGGTAACGATGAACTAGATGTCGCTGACCTAAAAGACCTGCTGGGGAGAAGCAAGAATAATATAAAAAGGCTTTCGAAAATGATTGCAGAATTGTATGATGCTGCCAGGATCAACTCCGGGAACCTAAAGCTGGACTATTCTACTTTTAACCTTGGCGGCATGGCAGCTGAGGCCATAGATACGCACAGGGCTTTGCAGCCTGCTTACAATATTATTGTAGAAGGAGATGGAGATACAGAGGTTTCCGGTGACAGGTACCGGCTGATACAAGTCGTAACCAATTTCCTCAGTAATGGAATTAAATATTCTGATGGCAAAAAAGATTTGCTGTTGACGATGACACACGATAAAGACCAATTTACCATATCCGTAAAGGATGAAGGCATGGGTATTTCCAGCCGGCATCTTCCCTTTATTTTCGAGCGCTTCTTCCGCGCTGAGAAAACTAAAAAGCTTGAAGGTATTGGCCTCGGACTATATCTATGCCGGCAAATAGTAGTCGCTCACAAAGGACGTATTTGGGCCGAAAGTGAAGAAGGAAAAGGATCTGTTTTTTATTTTTCCATTCCGAGATAGTTAGCTGAGAAAATCATTTGCGGACTAATAATTATTTGCACACCCCCGTGCTCTGTTTCCGTATTCTCTGCAAAAAATTTCTTCGACAATTACCGAAGAATATTTACTTTGAACAAAAAAAATACAATGAGCATAGATGAATCGGCTTTTATAGACGCGGCTGAATTATTAAAAAAGAAAAATTTCAAAGTAGTAGCGGAGGACAAGCATCGTCCATGGGGCGGATTTTACGTAATAGATGAAAGCCAGGCAGCGGAATTTGCACAGCACTTTTTCCCGGAAGAAGATTTTGAAAAATTAAAAATATCGGAAAAACTTAGTCCGAAGTTATTGCTCGTTGCGCCGGGCAGGCGACTGAGCTGGCAGTTCCATCATCGCCGGGCAGAGATATGGCGGTGTATCGATGGCAAGGTAGCCGTAGCCACCAGTGATACCGATGAAGAAACAAATAAGCACATTTTAAAAACAGGCGACAAGATAAAATTAAAACAGGGCGAACGTCACCGCCTGATAGGGCTGGATCATTGGGGCGTGGTTGCGGAAATATGGCAGCATACCGATGCAGACAACCCATCGGATGAAGATGATATCGTGAGAGTGCAAGATGATTTTGGAAGATAACTTATGCCATTTACAGGTATGGACTACTAAACCCAAGCTTTCGTAATCCCGTTTGCACTTCAGGGCAACTCATAAACAATTTCCACACTAAACCAGACCGGTAATTTTCCATCATCACTACAATTGGCCCCTGGTCGATAGCCAGGTAATGCGGCGGATACCAACCGGCGCTTTCGCTGAAAGCATCATAGAACCCGTATGGCCCCCAGAGCTTATTTCTCATATCGTTATACCAGTGTTTCATTGCTGCCATCGACTGGTTCGGAGTGTAAGGGAAAGAAGACAGTGCTGCCGTAGGAGCAATTACCCCGAGATCATTGGCCTTCCCTGGTGCATGACCTGCATAACCCTTCATGGAGTAAGAGGAAGTGAGCCCCCAACTACCAGGGCCGTAACCCTTAAAATCTTTAGGATTTTCCACGCACCATTTAAAATTGATCATTGCCAGGTTCGTATTTTCTTTCCAATAGTCAGCATACTGATCTTTGAGGCCATGTGGATCAAGACCGAGATAGGAATAATGCGCCCAAAAAAGCGGGCCGCCGTACGGGTTATTTCCCTGGTAGCGCAGCTGTAATGTATCTCCATATTCAGCGTGCAGATTTTTGATCTTACCATTTTCCGCCCATCCTTCATGATAGGCCGCCGCGGGTATGGGGTGCGTGGGCGAAGATGCTGCCAGAATATACAGAATGAGTGTTTCATTATAGCCATGCACGGGGAAGTTCATTTTCCATTGATTGTTGGGGCTCCAATGCCAGTACAGTACATTTTGGCCGTGCTGGTACCAGTCAAATTCCACCTCTCGCCACAATTTGTCTATCCTTTGCGCAACTTGTTTTTCCTTTTCATCGCCGCTTTTAAAATACTGCCGGGCACATAGTAATCCCTGTATCATGTAGGAAGTTTCCACAAGATCACCGCCGTCATCTTTATTGCTGAACGGGCGTACTTTACCGGTTTCACCATACCACCAGTGTGGCCACGCGCCATGAAACCGGTCTGCTGTCTCCAAAAAGTGAAGCCCTTTTTCTACTCGCGCCTGGCCTTCTTCCCGTGTAATAAAGCCCCTCTCGATACCGACCAAAATAGCCATGATACCAAAACCACTGCCACCGCTGGTTACCGTGCCCTTATCATTTTCGGGATAAATGTTGTCAATATGAAAACGCTCCCGTGCAAGACCACTTACCGGCTCTGCACCTTCCCAGAAGTAATTGAAAGTTTGCTGTTGAACGAGTTTGAATAACGCTGAATCAGATAGGTGATCGGCTTCTCCGGAAATGCCTTCATTGACCGATGGCGCTGAGGTTATTTTACCTTGTTGCGTAGCCGTTTGGCAGGAAAAAAATATCGTTGTGAGTAAAAGAAACATACGCATAGCAACAATCGTTTAGCTCACGAAAATACAATATTATGAGACCAGGGATAGTTGATAGAAGGCATAACGCACTTCAAAGAAACTTATATTAGCTTTGAAATTAAATCTCTCCCAGATTTCTTCAGAATTTTACCTGGCAGGATTGCTT
>JBDSPQ010000424.1:0-2820 GCA_039930305.1 Ginsengibacter sp.
ACATCTGAATAATGACAAACAGAAAATACGTGCTGCATACACATGGGTCGCAACGAATATTAAATATGATGCCAGCCACCTGCATCGTGTGATCTTAGACGAGGACAAAGCCGAGAAAGTGACCTGGGCACTGGAAAGAAAGCAAGGAGTTTGTGAAAATTTTTCAGCCATTTTTACTGATATCTGCCTTAAGGCAGGGTTAAGATCCTACACCATCGAAGGCTATACTAATAGCGACGGAAGTATAGCTCGCTCCGGCCATGCGTGGAGCGCTGTTTTCATCAACGATAGTTGGTACTTATTCGACCCGACATGGGATGCCGGATTTTTAAAAAATGGAACATTCGTAAGCCATGCTGATACAAAATACTTCCTGATATCACCACAGCAATTCATATTATCGCACATGCCGTTTGATCCGTTGTTTCAGTTTCTTAATTACCCAATCACCTTCAATGAATTTTCCCGGGGATACGCCCGGTCAAAAGATCAAAAAACTTATTTTAATTATGAGGATTCTATAATTTCCTATGAAAATATGCAACCGCTGGCGAGGTATATTGCAGCAGCACAAAGAATCGAAAAAAATGGTGCCCTCTCCGAAATTATTTCTACAAGACTGAAGCAATTACGAATGGAAAAGGAAATCATTTACCAGGACAATGATGTAAACTTATACAATGATGCGATAGAAGATTATAAGGGTGCTTTGCAGAATTTCAGGAATTTTCTTACCTATAGAAACAACCAGTTTCAGCCGCAGCAACCGATCGGGAAAACTGAATCAATGCTGCAGGTAATACTCCGTCAAATAGATTCGGCCTATAGTAAACTGGCAGTAGTAAATCAAAGCCGTGCCACATTAACCCTTAATACAGGTGAGGTTGAAAAAGTTTTGACTGACCTGGCTGAAAAAGTAAAAGACCAGCAAGTTTTTTTGAAAAATTATACAACCACGGCCAGGGAAAATTAGGTTACTTCGCCGGGAAGGAATCGCTCCCCCGGGGCAACGTTTGTGGGTTGAAATCATTAAAATCCTGCAGTTATATTTTCAAATATATTTTTTACTGCGTTGGTAGTTGCTTTCTTTTTCAAAATTTACACTGTATCATTATCTCCTAAATTAACTATATGGAAATGCAGAAAGACCTACTCAATGAAATTCACCAGGAATTATCGCTTGAGCCTGTAACTGCCGGTGTACGGTTTGTCAATTACCTGGTAGATTTTGTTATTTTTTACCTGGTAACTATAGCTGTATCGATCGCTTTCAAATCGGCGGTTGCTTCTTCAGTTTTCGCTTCTTTGTTTATTAATTACCTGATATTTTTCCTCTACTATGTTTTGCTGGAAGGCACCACCAATGGCAAAACTATTGGTAAAATGGTAACCGGCACCGTGGCTGTAAGAGAGGATGGCGCTCCATTTACTTTCAATGATGCAGTTATGAGAAGCTTATCCCGCCTTGTTCCGTTCGAAGCCTTCAGCACATTTGGCGGTTACCCCTGGCACGATAGGTGGACCGGCACGCGAGTGGTGAGGGGTTAAAACCAGCTTAGCATTACTGCAGCAATCTTTAACTTTCCGGAGACATACTGCCCGCCGTACTGTTATCATCAGCGCTATATTGCCGCCTGCCCACGCAACGGTTTCGCCACTCTCTTTTGAACTTTTCACGCTCTTCCGGCGTCATTGCGGCCAATTTTTCCTGCATATTTTTCTTCCAGTTTTGGTCGCGCATTCCGCGCCACCCTCTTCGGCCGCCAAAGCTTCCAAATAAAATTCTGCACAAAATTAAAATGCCCAGCGCCTGAAGGAAGCTAATTGGATGTACGCCTATGATGCCAGGTAAAATGGCATTCCACAAAGACATAACCACAAACCCTGTTAATAATATAGCTATTATAAAAAGCATTACAAATAATAATCCTTTTTTAAACCAAAATCGTTTCATGACTTTCTTTTTAAGTATTTTGTCTTGGTGATACATTAATAATTTAATAGTTCATCCCGCAATATTTGCAGGCGTTCCCTTAGATGTAACACAGCATAACGCTTCCGGGTAATGAGCGTAGCAATATTCACCCCTGTGTTTGCGGAGATTACCTTAAATGGAATATCCTCAATCTCATTTTGAATAAAGACTTCCCGCTGTGCCGGTGGCAATTCGTCAAGGGCCTGCTGTAGCTCTTCCCAAAATAAATTTCTTATATAGGCCGATTCAGTATTGTCATCGGCCTGCAGAAAAACCTCTTTCCAGTCGATATCTTCATCCCCATTCATTGGCTGAAAAAGATCTTCGGCCAAAGGCAATTTCTGTTTGCGGTATTTATCTATGATCTTATTTCTTGCAACAGTAAAAAGCCAGCTGCTCATACTCCCGATTGGCTCGGTATTCCCGGCAAACTGGTAAAAAACATCCTGAAGAATATCTTCCGCATCTTCGTATATAGCTACACGCTGTTTAATGAAACTAAATAGCCGCCTGCTATATTCTTTAATAGTTTTAGTAACATTATTATTACGCTCAGACGTCATGTCAATTGCTATGGTTGTTGCATCCTCCATGTAATACCGGGGACGATCCAGGAACGGTTATATTTTACAAGATCGATGAAAAGATTGAAAATGCAGCTGACTTGGCTGCATGGTGGTATTTTTTAAAATATTGATAATCGTTATTCGTCTATCTTATCATAACAATTTTTTCATTTAAAAAAAACATCATGAACTACAATCAGTCATGTGCCGCAAAAGGCAATTACGGAGGCAGGCAGCAGCACCTGTCCATCCGCTCCATGCAAAGAGCTGCTGTTAACA
>JBDSPQ010000425.1:0-4867 GCA_039930305.1 Ginsengibacter sp.
ACCGGGCGAAATTAATTCGCAAATCACCAGGACAATTCTTAAATATGTAAAAAACCAGTCTCATAACTTTGAATTATGCTAAAGTATTTTTTGATGTTATTTTTGATTCGTAAAACAAATTATTCACAACAACTTCCCGTATGACTCCGGAATATTCTCCAGTAAATAAATCGCGAAGAAGTTTTCTTAAAAGAAGCCTCAACGGCGCTTTTATTATAACTGCAACGAACGCACTCAGTCCGCTGCAAAAGAATCTTTTCTCACTTGTGCCGCCATCAAAAATTGCGTGCCGCATTGCAGTAGCATCGGATGGCCATTATGGCCAACCAATTACAGCATTTGATTTGATGCATACGCAAATGATTAATTGGCTGAATGAAGAGAAGGCGTCGCGTGGCATCAATTTTTCTGTCATAAATGGGGATATAGTTCATGATGACGCGTCATTACTGCCGCGTGTTAAGGCCAGATGGGATAGCTTAAAAATGCCCTATTATATAACCCATGGAAATCATGATCGCATAGACGAACAAAGCTGGAAATCGATCTGGAATTTGCCGTGGCATTATTCTATCGAACACAAAAATGCTGCTTTTATTTTCCTCAATTCTGCAGATGACAAGGGCACTTATATTTGCCCCGATGCAGAGTGGACTAAAAATGAATTACAGCGCTATGCTTCTAAAAAACATGTTTTGGTTTTTATGCACATCACTCCGTTCTCGTGGACAAAATCAGGATTGCCTTGTCCTGTCATTGCAGAATTATTCGCAAAGCAACCAAATGTAAAAGCTATATTTCACGGCCATGATCATGACCAGGATGACGTAAAAGAAAATAATGGCAAACACTATTTTTTTGATTCACACATTGGAGGAAACTGGGGTACAGAATATCATGGCTACCGTATTATAGAAATTTTAAAAAACGGGGATATACTTACTTATCAAATGAATCCATCGCTGAATGTGAAGGTGAATAAAAATGACTTGACTTAAAACCTTAACTTCGAAGCGCATAATATTTTTGTAAATAATTCCTGATGAAACTTTTGATCGTATTCATTATTTTATGTGGTTTTATATGTAGTTGCGGTCCATCCCGAAAAGTCCTGGACGCAAGAGAAAATGCGCTGTTCAACCAGTGGCTTAACCATCCCAAATCTCAACTGGTAGGCCAATGGGGCATCCCGGACAGCACCAGGACTGACGGCAGAAATGGTGAAGTTCTTATTTACAAAGAAGCTGTGGATTTTATTAGCGTAATGAATGAAAACTATACCGGCCCACAATACTCTTTCAGAAAAGAAATGTACGTAAATTCTGATAGCCTCATCTATTACTGGAAAGCCTGGCGGAGAAAGTAATTCAATAGCAGGTATTATAGTACCCGGCATCTCAAAAGTATTTTTAAAGATTTCATTAGCGGCATTTAAAAATATGAAGTATTTTAAAACCTCTTGACCAATTTATTTATTCTTGAATCATGACGGGCACATTTACATTTAAACATATCAAAGGCGATCTCTTCGGTGGCATTACTGCAGGCATCGTAGCACTTCCGTTGGCTTTAGCTTTCGGCGTTACCTCCGGCCTCGGAGCGAGCGCAGGGTTGTACGGGGCTATATTTATCAGTTTTTTTGCTGCCTTATTCGGTGGTACTAATACACAAATATCAGGGCCGACTGCCCCCATGACTGCAGTAAGTGCAGTACTTATCACGGGCATCATTGCAGTGAACGATGGTGACGTGTCCCAGGCGCTACCTGTTATACTAACCGTATTTTTTTTAGTGGGTATTTTTCAAATTGCCCTGGGCATTTTTGGTGTGGGCAAATACATAAAATACATTCCCTACCCCGTTGTGTCAGGATTTATGTCGGCCATTGGCGTAATTATTATTATCACGCAAATCATTCCTTCATTAGGCTATTATGCGAAGCAGGATACCGAATATGTTAATCAATTTAAATCGAAAGCCGAGGTAGAAATCGTTAATAATATTTTAGAGCAGGAGGCTGGAGAAAATATTTTCGTAATAGAAGATTATAAGGAAACAGTCAAAAGGGCTGAACTTGTTACGGATGCGGAAATTCAGAAAGAAGCACAATCGCTTGCTGTAAAAAGATCTTCAGGTGTGTTGGGTTCTATCCGGGTTTTACCGCGAGCCCTGCGAAATATCAAATGGCTGGAACTAATCCTGACTGCCGGCACCATTATTATTATTTACGGCTTTAAAAAAATTTCTAAAAAAGTCCCCAGCACCCTGGTTGCGCTGGTTGTAATGTCAGCGGGCGCCTATTTTATAGGCGTGCCGTATGTGCCTATTGATAAGATTCCTTCAGGGTTTCCCAGGTTGTTTCCTGAAATATTTACTCAATTAGAGATAAGCAGCGTAACTCCTTATATTTTCAGCGCACTATCGCTGGCAATTCTCGGCTCTATCGATTCTTTACTGACCTCGGTAGTTGCGGACAACATGACAAAGACCAAACACCATCCAAACAAAGAATTGGTAGGTCAGGGAATTGGAAACAGCATCGCAGCGATGTTTGGAGGTCTGCCGGGTGCGGGAGCGACCATCAGAACCATTGTCAACATCCACAGCGGCGGAAAGACAAGACTTTCCGGCATGATTGCCGGGGTATTGGTCTTTATAATTCTACTGGCGCTCGGTCCGGTAGCATCAAAAATCCCGGCTGCAGTCCTTTCCGGAATATTGATTACTGTCGGAATTGGCGTTATGGATTATAAAGGCCTGAGGGCCATTCCATCTATGCCGCGGTCTGAAGTAGTCATTATGTTGCTGGTCCTCGTATTGTCGGCACTATGGAATCTTGTGTATGCCGTGGGCATCGGATTAATAATAGCTTCAATGATGTTTATGAAAAAAATCGGAGACCTTACAGCGCAGGAATCACAAGTGATACCCCTGGCTAAAGAAACAGCCTGGACCGATGAATTTGACTTTCCCGAAGAGCTGAAAGAAGAAGTATTTATTAAACATATAAATGGGCCTCTATTTTTTGGCTCTACGAGCGACTTTCAACAACTGGCCAAACAAATACCATCCAGCGCCAGTATTGTCGTGATACGGATGGATCAAATGCCTTACATCGATCAGTCAGGTCTGTATGCCATGGAGGACATCCTGGTGGCATTAGTTAATGAAAATAAAACGGTACTACTCGTAAATATTAACCGGCAGCCAAAATATATGCTCGAGAAAATTAAAATTATTCCCGACCTGATACCGGGCAACCAGGTATTTAAAAGCTACCGAAGTTGCCTGGAGTGGATACAGCATTTTTTTTCCGATAAAAGTAACCTGCTGAAAGGCTGAGTTGAAAATTTTCGCCGTACAATAATTAGGTACTAATGATTTTGACCATAGTGCCTTTGCTTATCTTATCGGTAAGTTTGAGGCCGTTTAGTATTGCATGCTCCTCCATTTTACTGGCAGGTACTGAAAAACTTTTAAATGCTTGCTCTACCGTAGTAGATGCATTCACGGTTTTAATTCTTATGCGCTCTGGCTTTTTATTGATCTTACTTTGGTCAGTCAGTCGTTTGAATCCTTCCATGGTGCGGGTAAAGTATGGTGTGTACTGACTAAACATATCCGTAGAGGTAACACCAAGCAAGTTGTATATGTTATCTCCATACTGAACTACATAAGAAAGAATTCTCAAATCCTGTGGCTGCTGGCCCTGCACGGCAGCAGGCGCTGCGGCCATGGCAATCGCGCTCAATCCATTTACGCTTACCTGCTTTGAATCCAGCAACTGGAGGTTGTTTTGCTGCAGAATAGTATTTGCTGCTTCCTGCAAAGTCTTACCTGGGGCTAACGAAAGCATCAGCAAAGCTTTTCCGTCTTTCGGTGCCAGTTGTACCCTTTGAGGCGAGTTTTGATAGTTCCATCCGGAAGGAATAGGAAATTGAAACTTTAGTCCGGGATGATAGAAAACATCATCTTCCAAAAATCCCTGCCTGGGATCTTCGCCATAAACGATACCTTCAATCCGCTGGAGGTAACTATTTCGGTTTACTATGGGATCTTTTATTTTTAATTGCCTTTTGAATTTATTCGCCAGTTGATTTACCGTAACATTCCGATCTCCGGGATTTGGATGCGTAGATAAAAATTCAGGAATTTGTGCAGCGCCGGTTTTTTGTCCCTGCCTCTCCAGGGTAAGAAAAAAATCTGCCATCTCGGTGGCATCGTAACCCAATTTCGAGGAATATTCCACTCCCAATTCATCAGCCTGCCGTTCTGCATCACGCCCAAATTTTAAAAATAATAAGCCAAGTCCCTGGGATGCAGTTTGAGCGAATTGTGCAAGGTTAGGATTTATCACCACACCCGCTATAATACCCAATTGACCGAGCAAAGCGTTTCGTTGTTGTGCAACCGAGTGGCGCGCTGCTATATGCCCTGTTTCATGACCAAGCACGCCGGCAAACTGGGCTTCGTTATTAAAATTTGCCATTATGCCGCGGGTGAAATAAACATAGCCACCAGGTGTTGCGAATGCATTCAGTACATCAGAGTCCAAAATTTTAAACTCATATGCCAAATTAGGCCGGTGAGAAATGGCGGCGAGTTGCTTTCCCTTTTGGGTAATAAAATCCTGCAGAGCTTTATCCGGGTATAAGCCAAATTGGGCCACAATCTGCGGATCAGCTTCTTTGCCCATCGCAATTTCCTGCGCCTCAGACATCAACACCACCTGGCTTTTACCCGTTACAGGATTACGTGCACAGTTATGAAGAAAAAGAGATGATGCTAAAAAGCAGGCGGCGAGGGAAAGTTTTTTCATAAGTTTTTTTATTTAGTTCGCAAAGATGATACCAAACGGTGTAGTGAT
>JBDSPQ010000426.1:0-2775 GCA_039930305.1 Ginsengibacter sp.
GTATACAATTGCAGCCCGATAAGGGGCTTTTTAGAATTACACCCTCCCCTTGTAACTAAAAATCCGGCAGACAAAACTGTTGTAGCTTTAATAAAATTCCTTCTGGTTGTCATAAGTTTTTTTTAAAAATTGCGAGTAAATAATGGATCAATTTACATCTTTAATCGTTCAATAGCTTCTTCCTGTTTTTTGCAAAAATAAATTCCGGGCCAGATGGCAAAATAAGCACCCATTTTTTTATTCCTCATCTTATCCCCGTCCGTCTTTTGCATTCTGAAAAGACAACACTTTTATGTTGCTGTCAATACGTTTAATCAGCTCGATACATGCCCGGCTGTTATGATAAGGACATTTCCAGATTCCCACCTTATCCTGATCCATCACCTGGTAGTACTCGTTTACACCCCAGAACCATTCGCCATTAATTTTGTCCCGGATATAATTCTTTACAAATTGCCAACTACGTGATGATATATTTAAATAACGCTCATCGCCCGTAATTTGCCATGCATTGAAAAACCCTATCATTGCCTCTGCCTGTGGCCAGGAATGCTTTTCTTTTATAAGATGGCCGTTATCCACTTCATATTCATACCAAAGCCCACCGTCCGTATCTAGCCCCTCGATAACGGCATTGGCAATTTTTACGGCATAATGCTTTGCCTCCTCAGTTAGTTGATTATCGCCAATTATTTCAGCTGATTCCTGGATCAGCCATGCTGCCTCAATATCATGTCCGTAAGAAAATATATTAGAGCGTCGCTTCCACTCGTCATCGAAAAAAAGTACCAGGTGAAATGTATTGCTGTCAATAATATGCTTGAAAAAAATGCAGATAAGCTCCTTTATTTTTTTCTTTAGTCCCGCATCCGGCCAAATAGTGTACAGATTGGCAAACCCTTCCAGGATGTGAAGATGCGTATTCATTGACCTGCTTTCGTTTGCATCCTTTGTGCTTAGCCTAACGTCTTCAAGTGGTTGCCATTCCCGGGAAAGAGCTTCAATATAGCCCCCATTTACGCGATCATAAGCATGTTCCACAATGGTATGATAAAGTTCTACAGCAGTTTTTTTCGCTTCTGCATCCCTGCTGCATTTTGCATATTCACTCAAGCCATAAATGGCAAACGATAATGCATAGAATTGCTTTTTAGTATCAAAAGGCTTTCCCCGGTAATCAACCGACCAGTAGACGCCTCCAAAGCTTTTATCGATAAAATAGTTCTTAAAATACCGAAAAGCCTTTTCCGCGATTTTCAGGTATGGCTTATGGTTAGTAAGGTTATAAGCAGCAGAAAATGACCAAAGAATACGGCTGTTTAAAACAGAACCTTTAGGCACGCCGGGTATTACTTTATTTGAACTGTCAATCTTTCCAACAAAGCCTCCATTATCTATATCCATGGAATTCTGTATCCAATAGCTGAGGATTTGTTTTAGTTCATCCTGCAATTCAGTTTTGTATCGTTCAATCAAAGTTGTAAATTTTTTTGCAAGAACGTATTATATACTCGCACGGGTAGCAACATTTACTTCTGCTGTATCATCCGAGGTTTGTGCTGCCCGAAAACCTTCATTGCCGCTGATGATATTCAAAATAGTATCTACGGACGCCTGAGAAGAAAAACCATCCTGCGGCGTGTTGATTACATAATCCAATAACTTTCCTAAAGTAGACGTGGCAACATGCATCTTCATATCGGAAGATGCATAATAAATAAAAACCTTCCCGTCTTCATTTATTACCCACCCATTGGAAAAAACAACATTGGAAACGTCACCTATTCTTTCTTCACCTTCCGGCGCCAAAAAATATCCACCGGGTTTATAAATCACTTTTGTAATATCCAACAGGTCTGTCATAAACATGTATAGCACGTACCGTAAACCGGCCGCGGTATTTCTTACGCCATGTGCCAAATGCAGCCATCCCCGTTCTGTCTTTATCGGAGCAGGGCCTAATCCATTTTTTACCTCATATACCGTGTGATAAACCTTTTTATCGATGACAATTTCCTGGTCTATTACGGCATGCGTTATATCATTACAAAGGCCAAAACCTATACCCCCGCCGGAACCTGCTTCAATAAAGCTATCCTGTGGTCGTGTGTAAAATGCATACCGGTTAGAAACAAATTGCGGATGCAGCACTACATTTCTTTGCTGGGGAGATGGGGTTTTAAGGTCGGGTAAACGCTCCCAGTTTATGAGATCCACCGTTCTGGCAATACCACATTGCGCAATCGCAGATGACTGGTCTCCGGGTTGGGCACCTGGATCTTTTCTTTCCGTACAGAATACACCATATATCCAACCATCTTCATGCTGAACCAGTCTCATGTCATAAATATTTACATCAGGCTCTTCGGTCTCCGGCATCGATATCGGATGATCCCAAAAAGTGAAATTGTCAATACCATTTTCACTTTCGGCTATTGCAAAAAAAGATTTTCTATTTGCCGCCTCCACCCGCACAGCGAGCACATATTTATTATCGTATTTCATTGCCCCGGCATTGAACGTGGCGTTGATCGCAAATCTCTCTAACAGGAAGGGATTTGTTCCAGGATTTAAATCAAACCGCCATTCCAGTGGAATATGGGCTGCAGTGAGTACAGGGTTCTCATATCGATTAAATATTCCACCGGTCGATTCGACGACTTTGTTTTTTTTCTGAAGTAAATTGTTATGGTTTTTTGTGAGTGACCGTAGCCGCTCCTGAAAATATTTCTTCATATCCAGTGTATTTAATGCCGAAAGGCTGGGGTTATAGAA
>JBDSPQ010000427.1:0-3844 GCA_039930305.1 Ginsengibacter sp.
TTCTATAACAACTGGTTTAGGGGCATCTTCAAGTAATATTGTTGTTGGTCGATTGCTGTCAGGTAGTTGAGACAAAATGGTTACCTGCGGCGCTTTGAATACCTCATGCGTTATTTCCCGGTTTTGGCCTGACTTATTATTTTGCCAACAACCTGTTACAGATAAAAGGACGGCGCTACAAAGGATTATTTGTATAAGAAAAACTCTTGTACTTATTTTCTTATTAAATCTGTCTATTATCATAACATAAACTTGCTATTAGGAGCATATTATTCACCCGATCTGGAAAAAGGCAATTAATTATCAGGAAAGAAAATTACTAAAATCATCTGGCAGTTTTTGATATCCATTTTCTAATAACTAATCAGGGAAAGTCATGGATATCATGGTAAAGATCAAGTTAAGGAAATGAACAGGAGAATTAATTTAAAGAAAGTTTTAAAAAAGAAATACACTTCAGATTATTTACTTAAATTGTTGCATGTAAGATCGGTAATCTTTTAGTCATTATTTTAAGCCGGTCAGCATATTTTTATTAACTCAAATAAATTGTTATGGCCAAGTCGAAAAAAGTTTCCGCAAAAAAAGCAGCTGCTCCAAAGAAAGCTGCTCCAAAGAAGGCCGCTTCAGCAGCTAAGCCTTTAAAATTAGGAGGGGTGCCAAACCAGGGAAGGGTTCCAACTTCAAGCTAAAAATTCATCCCTTTCAAAGCGGGTTAATACCCCCGGGTCTACAGAGTCTTTTTATAGATTAAAATTCTGATCGGCGTTAGCCGGATTTAGACCCTGGTTTTTTACCCGCTTTTTTCTTTAATGCTTTAATATCTTTTCGCAAAATATCTACACTTATTTTAGTGGGCGTCTCATTGTCGCTGATAAAATCTTCGCTAAATACAGCATAAGATTCGTCAACATAGGTTTCCCAAAAATCGAGATCCATAATCATTTCCCGGCCCCAGGTAATGACACGCAACTCATGATCTTTATATCCCGTAATCACCAGCGCGTGGCCTATCCATGATCCAAGCGCTCCATCACCGATAGCTCCGCCTCGAGGTATGGTCCATTTTTTTGATTTAAAATATTGGTCTTCCGCAGACTTTGGGAGATTCATACCCACGTAGCAACCTCCATATAAATAGATGGCTTGCTTTAACTGCTCCCGGTTTTTAAAATCCAATTTCGCGAAGGCGGTAATCTTGTGTTCATCAATTCCTTTTTTTCGCCAGTATTTCAAAACTTTTATTGCTTCAACAGGATTTCCAATTCCGTCTGTTTTGGGATTGTAGCCGGTAACCTCGGTATAAGCCTCCACTATTGCCTGAGTTGCAGGTCTGTGAAGTTTTCCAATATTTGAAGTCCACGTCATAATTAAGTGCCCCGCTGCCGCGCAGGTGCAATTGTTGATTTTTGAATTTCCCAATGTCCCCCACTTTTCCGGCTTTATCTTTCGCCCCCAATTGTATTCGGGAGGTATAGTTGTTATATTTTCCTGTGGTAAATAATCCGACAGATCCAATGTCCGGGAATCATGCACATAAGGAAGCCTGCCTGACTTTACTTTAGGGCGGCGGGGCTTTGCCAATTTTGATGTCATATTTATTAACGGCTTTAGCTATTATTTTGAATGAATTTACCATTTAATAAGGGTTTGAAAACAAACGAAATTATTTTTCCGTTTTCAGTCGTCTTCTTTCAGTTCCTTTTGATGATCGGCGTTGATGACAGCCTTCCCATTTAATAACATCTACGCCTGCACGAGCTTTAACTGAATCTTCATTTCCAACGGCCACGATCGCGCCATTCTCCACAGATGGTTTGATGATGCTCTACGGGATCACCGGTGCAGTCAACTACAATGGCATCTGTCAGGGCAAACGTGTCTGACTGTTCTTATATAAAAGATTTTACGTTTGTGAAAATTGTTCCGTTTTGCGGAACGAATTGAAGCAGCCCGGGGAGCGTTAATAAATTAGCGCATTTTTTATTAAGGCTCATTGTTTTGATTGCCGGTTTTTTTTCTATTTCACTCAATAACCCGCCGCCATGCCGTCCTTTCTTGGATCAGAAGCGCCGTGATATACTTTCTGTTTTGCATCCCATTGAATACATTGGTAGCCGCCAAAATTGCCCGGTGTACCCGCCGCAACTTTGTACCCCATATCCATTAAGGCACGAATCGTTTCGAAAGAAAATCCAGATTCCAGGTAAATTGTTCCAACACCCTCACCTACGCGCCCGACAGGCTCTGACGAACCCTGGTGATCTATCCTTGGCGCATCGCCTGCTTCCTGTATGTTCATTCCAAAGTCGATCATGTTCATCAATATTTCTACGTGTCCCTCCGGTTGAAAGCCACCGCCCATTACGCCGAAGCTCATGAATGGCTGATCATCTTTGGTAACAAAGGCAGGAATTATGGTGTGGAAGGGTCGCTTGTGCGGTGCATAAGTATTATTTTGGCCATCTCTTAATGAAAATAAGTAACCGCGATTTTGTAAAAAGAAGCCCAGGCTGTCCGGCACCATACCAGAACCGAAAGCAGCAAAATTGCTTTGTATCAGTGAGATCATATTACCGTCCTCATCTGCGACGGTTAGGTAAACCGTTTCGCCGCCCTTCAACGCTTTATCATCGCCGGCACTTACGTCAGGCATAGCTTTATCACTATTAATCAACTTTGCCCGCGCATCCCCATATTTTTTTGAAATTAATTGCTCCACCGGGATTTTTGCAAAATCAGGATCAGCATAATATTTAGCCCGGTCTTCATAAGCCAATCGTTTTGCTTCTGTGAAAAGATGGAGGTGCTCAGGACTTCCGAAACTAGTTTTACTAAAATCAAAATGTTCCAGGATGTTGAGCATCTGCAAAACGGCTATGCCCTGACCGTTAGGTGGCAACTCCCAAACACGATATCCGCGATATGTCGTGGATACTGGCTCTATCCAGTTAGAAGTGTGCTCTGCCAAATCTTTGTAGGAAAGAAAGCCATCATTCTTCTTCATAAAAGCATCAATGGCTTTGGCGATATCCCCTTTATAAAAAACATCCCTCCCTCCCCTGGCTATTTTTTCTAGTGAATTAGCAAGCCATGGATTCTTAAATATATCTCCCCGTTTTGGCACCTCGCCATCTGGCATAAAAACCTGGCGTATATTGGGTGAATTAGCATATTGCCGTTTCAATACCGGGAATTCAAAAGCCAATTCGTCGGCTACGGGAAAACCGTTGCGGGCATAATTGATGGCAGCCGAAAGAATGGTCGTCATTGGCAACTTACCATATTTATCATGCAATTGATACCATCCATCTACGCAACCGGGTACGGAAACAGCCAATGGCCCGCTTAATGGAATCTCCTTGTCTCCATTCTTCTTTAATATATCCAGCGTAAGATTATAGGGCGACCTGCCTGATGCATTTAAACCATAAAGTTTCCTGCTTTTGGCATCGTACACAATGGCAAAAAGATCTCCGCCAATACCATTCATTTCCATATCAGTAACACCCAGTACAGCATTAGCTGCAATGGCGGCATCAATGGCCGTTCCTCCTTTTTTTAGTATATCAAGGGCGGCCTGCGTTGCCAATGGATGACTGGTGGCGGCCATGCCATGCCGGGCCATCACTACAGAACGGGTAGCAAAACTTTTTCCTGTAATACGATCCTGGGCCAGTGAATAAAAACAATGAAAAAGAGAAACAAGTAATAAGGAAGAAGTGAGTTTTTTCATAAACTGTTTTTTATTTAGAACAATTTATTAATAAACTATCAATGATGCTGCCTCTCGCTCGTTTATATTTTTTTGCCCATCTTCCTACACAACAATCCCTCGTTCATT
>JBDSPQ010000428.1:0-3493 GCA_039930305.1 Ginsengibacter sp.
CCCGTATATGCAGACAGTGCTTATCGTAGCGAAGCTTTAGAACAAGTATGCCGCAGGAAAAACATTGAAAGCCAGATTCATGAAAAAGGGTATCGCAATAAACCATTAACCAAACGGCAACAGCAGCACAACAAAAAGAAATCAAAAATAAGAGCCAGGGTAGAACATATTTTTGGCTTCATGACTAACACCATGAATGAAATGTATTTGCACTATAGAAACTTTGTGAGAAACCAGGCTGGCATCGGCTTAATGAATCTCACATACAACCTGTTTAGGTTGGTACAATTAAACATAGAATTAAAAAGGTGATGGGATAAGTGTGCCCCACCGCTAAAAAAAGGGCAAAAAAAATAAAAAGATGGATGGAACAACCCGCAAGTGCGACCAAAATAAAAAATTCCTAAACCAAAATGCATCAAAAATTAACGGATAGAAAAAATGTCGTCAAAAAATCGGATTATTAGAGATGCCCTATTAATAAAACCTTTCACTGGACTGATTTTTAAAGGTAAGGCTGAGTAAACATTGGTAAGTAATGTTCGATTCCTGTTCCGCGCACTAGGTAAATATCCGAGCCTTGTTTGCGTTTGCCTGCAAGGCTTTTCTATATCATCTGTTGAAATTAAAACATCGGTAAGCAGGACTACGGTATGATCTCATAGCCTATTGGCTTAAAGGAATAATTATTAGACATTTCAGCCGAGCAGGCAGTTATTCCCACGACGAGATCCATTTTCGCTTCGATGATTACATAATCTCCCGCCTTGCTTTTCGGCGGTAAAACTCCAATCTTGCCAGAGCTTGAATCCACGGTGACGTTCATAAAAATATTAAAGCAAATGGGAATCTCGTCAACAGAAATATTATATCCTTTGAGCACTGTACTAAGATTGCCTAAACAGCCATGATGTGGGGATGTATGTCCATAGATGATCCGAAAGGTATCCGCACTGCATGGTGTAAGTAAAAAGTCATGGCGACCGACTGTATCTTCAACCATTTCAAACATTATGTTGCTGCGGTTGGAATAGAAGAGGTCGCCCGTCGTGAGAAATATTTTTTCAGCATAGTCGATGGTTCGGCCCGAAGACAGATATTCCGCCGTATCATGTTGATTGTAGCAAATAAAATCTGAAACCTGTTCCCCCCGTATATCCACCACACGAAGACGTTCGCCCATTTTTAATAAGAAGGAAACTCCGCTACGCGGTGGTATGATCTTTAACTGATGCATGTTTTATATTTAATGGGCATTTCCATCCTGTGCCGTACTGGCGACCGCTGTATTGGTACACTTCAGAAACATCACCAAAATCGTTGAGCATTGGATTTACGGTTCCTGAATATGCTTTATCACGTTTACGGATCGTTTTTTTCATCGCTTCATATTTGCCCAGATCCCGAAGTTCCTCAAATTGAATGTGTGGATTAAAAACCACTGTGGGATATTGAAACTGCCTTGTAGCCCTGCTGCTTGCTGGATGTAAACCAACGATAAAAAAAGCTTCCTGCTTTAAACTAAAACTAAAATCCGGAGAAGCCGGATCATTGCCTACCCTCCTATCGTAACTATAATGCAAGGCGTCCATATTAGAAAGAGCCTGTAATTTTTCCCAAAACAATTTTTCAAATACCAACTCATCATGTATAATGGGGTGTTTAAAGATTACTGCGGCCGAATGATATTGCTCACTTGAATGGCGGTATTCCTCAATAAAGTCATAAAGGAACCGAAGGATCGCTGCATCATCCTTTGAACATTGCATGCTATCTGCAACCATACAATGAATCTGCTTTCTTCCCAAGGCAGCTTTCGCTGCGATACAGGCAAAATCTTTTTGGTCTATATACGTTAAGTATTGCTGCTTTATTTCTTTATCACTATCGAAGTAATTCATATCAAAAGATAATTATCCCTCTCTTCTTTCGAAAAACATGCCATATGTACCCCGAGTAGTTTAAGAGCAACAATAAAATTGCAATTCGTCATATTTCAAAAGAAACATCTAGTTTTTTCAGTTGCCTGAAATGTTTTTTTGCGGCACTCAAAAATCGCAGACCATCGCGGTATTTCCAATAACTGATACCATTTCTATAGTTTATTCTCGAAATAATGTATAGTATTTTCCAATGATGCAAAATAATTTTATATGCGGCCAAAAGTGTATTGCCATTGCCATAAATGTGGTGGGGTTCTGCGCCACTCCCATTATATTCCAGTATCGAAAAATTGATACCCTTTCGAAGATCTTCAATTGACGTGCACTTGACATCGTATCGCCCATAAAAAAAACTTTGTGTGTAAAGGCTAAGCTTGTCAAAAACCTGAAGCAATGATTCAGTTTTTTCACCTTCGAGACTAATGAGCCTTCCTCCACGGCTGAGGTTTAGTGCATAAGACAAACAGTATGTTTTACCTAAAGGTATGATGCTGCTCAGGTTCCCGAGATGTTTCGAAAGTATTTCATCCCTCCGGAAACGGACGCGGGAATATTTTAAAATCAAATCTTTTAAAGTCGAATAACCATCACCCGTTACTTCCAGAAATTCTTTTTTTATAAATCCGGTAATCCTGCCCGATTGGCTGCCTGGCAAACGATAATAAAAAACGCTGACCTCCAACGGGTATCCAACCAATTGCTGGATGATATATTCGGAATGCATTACAGCATGGTATTTCCCTAGTTGCTCTACGTTCTGAATAATTCTGAACATGAAACCCATCATACCAGCGTCAGGCTTTACTGCAACTGGAAAAGAGAGGCTGCTTTCTTCCAAAAATTTCACAACTTTTATAAAATCCAAACCTGGCTGGACGTAGATACTTTCAGGATAACTTCCCGGAGGCAACTGGGCATACATTTCCTTTTTACTCTCACCTTCAAATCCACCAAAGGTTAATGTGGGGTTAGACGGCGTAAAGAACCACAGCGATCCGGACCTCAGGCAATACCATAACCAGAAAGGCGATAAAGGGATATACTTTATGAGATAGGGCCAAGTTTCCCAGTGAGTTAATTTGAAAAAAAAATCGCGTGGTTTCAAGAAGCAGTGCAGTTAAGGGGAAAGTGAAAAGTTTACAGCGGCTATGCTGGCTGCTGGTACAGGCCAAATACATTTCCTGCAGGATCACTAAATTTAGCAACCAACTCGTGGTCAGCTTTATCCGGATATTCTTTCATTTCTCCACCATATTTCAATATCAACTTAATGGTGTCCTCGATGTTAAAAACCATAATGTGTAGCATTAGAGATTCGCCGGTAACACTCGGCCGGTTGATGACCCATGTACCACTTACCTCACCGGCAGCATCATCAAAGGCAATGCTCCCGTCCTCATGTTCACGGATACGCCATTCAAAAACTTCCCTGTAAAATTTGGAAGAAACATCCACGTCTTTCGCAGGGATTTCCAGATAGCAAATTTTACCATTCGCAAAAGTAGGGTGATGATTATTTGACATTTATTTTTTATTAGACTTATTAAATG
>JBDSPQ010000429.1:0-3813 GCA_039930305.1 Ginsengibacter sp.
GCGGAAGTGAGTGTATAGAAAGCCAAAAGATTGGCGGAAGAGCCTGAGTTTACTAAAAATGAAAATCTGCTACCCATGTATTTTGCAAATTCCCTCTCGAAGATTACGCTAAACCGCCCTGCAGTTAGCCATGCGTCCATCATAGCCTCAATTCCTAACAATACATCTGTTTCATCCAATATTTTTCCGGTAACAGGTATATAATCTTTCCCGGGGACGATGGTCCTGTTAATATTTTTCCTGAATAAAGACGCCAGCCCATCTCTTACAGACTTGTCATGCAAATTTGTATATAAAGATTCCATCAGTTTCTTAAAAGAGTTTCATAATGCGAAATGTCTGCGTCCATAAGTTTGTAACTATCTGCACCAGCATAATAAGATTTGTACCAATTGACAGTACGGCTCACGGCCTCCCAAGTGTCGAATACAGGTTTCCATTTCAATTCTTTCATTGCCTTACTTATATCTAATTTCAGTAAGCCTGCCTCATGCGGAGCATTGGGATCCGTTTGAATGTCTATTCTGCCTGTACCCCATATTCCTATAGCTTTTTCTGCAATGTCCAGTACGGTGACATCATTTGCCGTATCCGGCCCAAAATTCCAGGCGCCGCTGTATTTTTCAGGTTCTTTTGAAAGCCGGGCACCTAACTGTAAATAGCCGTGTACGGGATCTAACACATGTTGCCATGGTCGAATGGAGGAAGGATTCCGGATGATAATTTCTTCATTGTTTGCCAATGACCTGATAATATCAGGCAACAGGCGGTCGCCACACCAGTCACCACCACCAATTATGTTGCCCGATCTCACACTTGCGATAGCCTTTCCGTGTATGTTAAATTTCCCGGTGTTAAAAAAAGACTGCCCGTAACACTTAATGACCATTTCTGCGCACGCTTTGCTGGCGCTGTAAGGGTCGTACCCTCCTAATCTATCCGATTCGTCGTAGGGGTGCAGGGACTCTCTATTTTCGTACACCTTATCGGTTGTAATGCAAATTGCGGTACATTTCCTTTCTAAGAGCGTTAGTGCCTCCAATACATTGGCTGTGCCGATCACATTAGTCGCGAATGTTTCTACGGGCGCTTCATAGGATCTGCGAACCAAAGCCTGGGCAGCGAGGTGAAAAACGAAGTCGGGTTGAAAAGACAAAATTTCATCCCGGAGTTTTTTTGCATCATTAATGTCTGCAAAAACGGATTGTATATCTACACCATACTGAATATTATTATACAGTGACGGTTCAGTGTCCGGTGCTAATGAATATCCTTTTAAAATAGCCCCGGCCTTCTGCAGCACATATACCATCCAGGCACCTTTAAATCCGGTATGTCCGGTAATGAAAACTTTAGCTCCCTTATAGAAATTGCCTAATATTTGTTCTCCTACCAGTTGATCCATGGCGCCTGATTATTTTGTATTAATTCTTCCAACTGTATCCTGTCGCGTTGTGTATCCATCGGTTTCCAAAAGCCATGATGTTTGTAAGTATATAGTTGGTTATCCCTTGCCAGGTTTTCCAACGGCTCGTTTTCGAATACGGTTTTATCGCCCGGCAGGTAATCAAATACTTCAGGTTCACAAACAAAAAATCCGCCATTGATCCAGGATCCATCTCCTTTTGGCTTCTCCTGGAAACTTTTCACCCTGTCTGAATCATCAATATCCAGGGCGCCAAAACGGCCTTCGGGCATCACACCCGTCATCGTAACGTATTTACCGTGGCTTTTGTGAAAAGCAATGAGCTCCTGTATGTTCACATCTGCTACTCCGTCGCCATAGGTAAGCATAAATGGTTCGTTGCCCACGTAATCTTTTACCCGGCTGATACGCCCTCCCGTCATGGTGTCGACACCTGTATCTACCAATGTTACCTTCCAGGGTTCAGCATGATTTTTATGATATTCAATGGTGTTACTCGCCATGTCCACAGTCATATCGGCAAGATGCCGGTAATAGTTGGCAAAATAAGATTTGATCATATAACCCTTATAGCCACACAAGATGATAAAATCATTATATCCATAAGATGAGTAAATCTTCATGATGTGCCAAAGTATCGGCTTGTCACTGATCTCAACCATCGGCTTAGGTTTCAATGTTGTTTCTTCGGAAAGACGAGAGCCAAGCCCGCCCGCCAGTATAAGGACTTTCATTTTTTGAGAGAGATTATCAATTACTTTTCGTGATTTTTTTAAAAAAATATATATGCGACCCCTGCCCGTAATAACCCGCAACGTTTGAAAAATTTGCAACATTTAAAGAGTAAAAAAATCAAATTGCATCAGGCAAAGCATTCATAATATGTTTCGACAGAGGTTAATCATTGTACAGTGTTATAAGAACTATTCGGCCATAAAAGTACTGGTTTCCTTTGGCAATATTATCACGGAAAAGATGGGGTTACCGTTTTTGATTTCCCTTTTCATCGCCTTTGAAAGTCATGTTTTAATATTTGTGCGAGAGGCTTTATTAAAAATTTGAAGATATTTGGCGTGCGCAATAAAAACTTACTGCCAAAACCCGATGGTGGCTGAAGCAGCAGCTTTTGAAATAAACTTCATTTCTACGATGTTGTTGTGAATTTTTATACAAGCCAGGATAATGTTGAGGACGGATAAACCGAAATGACAGTGATGAACAAAATTGATTTGTACAAAAAAATAAACCACCTTATTCACAAGGCAGGGTTTGATGTGAGGCGATTTCCGGAGGGCGGCCAGCGGAGATTACTAAAGTATCTTCAGACTAATGACACAAATGATTGTTTTGATATCGGCGCCAATACGGGTCAGTTTGCACTGCTTCTTCGATCCGCTGGTTTTAAGGGGAACATATTTTCATTTGAGCCCCAGACGAAAGCTTTTGAAAATTTAGAACGGTTTGCTGCTGCAGATCCGAAATGGAAGGCCTATAATATTGGATTAGGAAATGTTGATGAAAAATCGATCATTAACCTGTCAAAAAATTCAGTCAGCAGTTCTATTTTAGATATCAATAAAATTTTGACAGACACGGAGCCGGAAACTGAATATATCTCCCGGGAAGAAATTACAATTTTACGGTTGGATAGTTTCTTAAAAGAAATGAATTTCAGCAAAAAGATTTTCCTTAAGATTGATGCCCAGGGGTACGAGTCAAAAATACTTGAAGGATTGGGCGATTGTTTCGAAGCCGTTTATGCTTTGCAAATCGAGCTCTCATGTATTCCACTTTATGAAGGCGAAAAGTTATTTGACGAAATGAAAGATTTTATTGAATCAAAAGGATTTTTCGTCTCCTCGCTGGAAAGTGGTTTTGCTGATGCGCTGACGGGGCGTCTTTTGCAGGCCGAAGCTATTTTTCTCAGGGATGTTGTAAAGACAAGGATATATTAAGAGCAGTATTATGGCTATGAATTTTAAATTATTGTTTCAGCAGACCGGTAAGTTGGTCCTTTTTTATGTAATGGAACTGCGGGGATGGTACTGGAATTTACCATCAAATGCCGGTAAGACGTTTTCTATAAAAGTCTTACCCGGTCATAAAATAAAATTTGCCCGGAAAGGAGATATTGCAGAAATAATTTTTAAAAATGAAGTGCTGGTAGACAGGAAAAAATCTTTTGAATACAGTACACTTCAATTATTCACCACGATCTTACAGCCGGGTGATGTGATATTGGATGTAGGGGCGAATGCCGGATTGTATTCTGTATTTTATTCCAGGTTAGTAGGCGAGAACGGCCATGTTCATGCATTTGAGCCCGATGTAAATACTTATGGGCTGCTCCGGGAAAATCTGCAATTGAATAATTGTAATAACGTTTC
>JBDSPQ010000430.1:0-5398 GCA_039930305.1 Ginsengibacter sp.
GTCATCTTTACAAGGGAATGTATGGCACAGATAAATATGCGGTTGAACTGGTAGAAGATGTCACTATTACCGGAGGCTTTTTCACCACCCCTGTTATTTTGAAATCAAAGTTTAAATGGACGCAGCCAAAATTAAATGCAGAAATACAAAAAGGTACCATCATCAATATGCCTACCGACAGGCTGAGTCCGTCCTATGAACGGACCGAATATGAAGCGGAGGTTCCGCCCAATCTCATCAACTATAAGGTGGGTGTTGCTACCAACGAAACTGCAGGTAACGACCTAAAAAATTTATTTGGGAAAAAGGTCTTCGATTTCCCCAAACCACCTTCTTTGATAAAATATTTATTGGGTTTTTCGGATGACCCCAATGGAATCATCCTGGATTTTTTCGCGGGCTCAGGATCCACCGCACAAGCCGTTTTGGAAATGAACGCTATGGATGAGGGTAACAGGAAATTTATCTGTGTACAGATATGTGAGCCAACGCCTGAAAATTCTTTAGCGCGAAAGCATGGGTTCGAAAACATTTTTCAAATCACGAAGAAGCGAATTGAATTGGTGATCGAAAAAATGGCATCAGCCGATCACAATTCCAACCTATCGGCAGAGAGTCACGGGTTCAGATATTATAAACTAAGCAGCCAGGCTTCATAGCTTGATCACAAAATTTCGCTGGTGTATGCTCATTAAAGATTTTGACTTTAAAACAAATTATGATCTTTCAAAATTGCGGGCAGTTGAAATGATCGCCAATCAATTGTATTCCAGGTTTGGGCTATCCAAAGAAAGCCGGATAGAAAAAGCACAACTCGGATGCCTGGGCGAATTAGCATTTGAACAATTTCTTTTATCTGAAAAATACGCTTACCAGTCAGACAGGCAGAATTTTAAAAACCGCAATTCAGATGAATTTGACTTCTTAATCAATGGTAAAAAGCTGGATATTAAAGTTGCAAAAAAATCGACGTCGAATCTTCCCAATGACAACTGGACTTACGGCTATCCCGCGGAACAGAAACCATCTTCAAAAGATTTTATTATAATTGGCTGGATTGACATAGCCGGGCAGGCAGTCGGGTTCTATGGGTGGACAACTGGACATATCGTTTCCCAAAGCCAGGTAGTAACAGCTAATTCTTACAAGGGTTATCAATATCTAACACCTAACCATGAATTTAAGTGGGGACTATTAAACAAAAATTTTACAGAACTATTTAAGGCAATTCTTACATAACGCTATCCCTTACACGATGAAGCATTATTGGCAGAAGTGGCGATATGCATGACCTGTTTTTATTTTTCATAAGCTTTGAAAATTCTTTAATCAAGCCAGTGGCTATCAAATAGCTCAAATATCTTTATGGAGATTCGAAATTTATTTAATTAATACCTCAGCCAGTATGGGAAAATGATCCGAAGGAAATTTTCCGTGATAGGTATCTGTGAGTATTCCCCACTTTACAGCAGCAAAATGTTTGGTAACAAATATATGGTCAATAATTTCGTTGCCAGTTAAGGCTGCACCGAAAGCATTGAACGATGAATTATTTGCATAAGGATATTCTACCAGCGTGTAGGTATCAAACAAAAATCCGGATGATGATAAATATTGGTACCATTCGCTTTCATGAGATCCATTTATATCGCCTGTAAAAATCGCCGGCCAATCCCCCGCGATAGATTGTATTTTTTCAAGAATCAATTTACTGCTTTCCTTCCGCGCCACTACTCCCTGGTGATCAAAATGTGCGTTAAAAAAATAAAGCTTTTTTCCGCTTACTCTTTCATTTAAACAAACCCATGAACAAATTCTTTTGCAGCAAACGGCATCCCAGCCAAATGAAGGTGTGTCTGGCGTTTGTGATAACCAAAAATCACCCTTATCCAATAAAGTGAATTTTTCTTTCTTATAAAAAATTGCGGAATGCTCTCCTTTATCTTTCCCATCATCCCTTCCCCGGCCATATCTTGCGTATTGCGGTAACGGCCCGCTAACGTCATTCAACTGGTTTATTAAACCTTCCTGTGTGCCGAAAATATCGAAATCATGAAACCGGATCAGGTCAGCAATAACATGAGCCCGTTTTGTCCATAAATTGCCGGAATCATTGGCATTGTCATAGCGGAGGTTATAGGTTCCGATTATCATTTTCTGTGCATTAATGGAGGTAGTAAAAAAAGCTAAAGAAACGCCAATAACTAATTTTGCATAACCCAGGACTTTCAAAAGCATAAATTCATTTAACAAGTTTGTAATATTAATAAGGCTCTGTCCAAAATTATTGAGTAATATCCGGCTAATTTTTTCATGTGGTTTCGTTGAAACGATCATGTAATAACCACTAATTTAACGAAAACGGTTTCGTAAATAAAGCCAAGTGTTATGTAAAAGAATTAAAAATAGCTTTATTTTACAATTGCGATCTGCATTACAATAACCCGATTGCTATGAATAATATTTCAACAAATTTCACCGCCGAAGAAGCGCGTCCTTTAAAGAGCCTTGATGAATGGGAGGACGATGTACTTCAGCGATACCCCGATCCGGAAAATATTGCCTCATCAAAATCTTCGGAAGAATACCGGAATTATGATGATCCTTCCAGGGATACGGTAAAGGAATTCTATCGCTTAAATCACACTTACCAGACATATGATTTCGTGCAGGAGAAGCGAAACAATTATTTAAAATTTGATAAAAAAGAAATGCCGGTATGGGATGCGTTTCAATTTCTAAATCAATTAGTAGATGATTCTGATCCCGATACAGACCTTGATCAGTTTCAACATTTGCTGCAAACTTCCGAAGCCATCCGAAGAGATGGCCATCCCGATTGGATGGTACTTGTAGGTCTTATGCATGATATGGGAAAAGTATTGTGCCTCTTTGGCGAGCCACAATGGGCAGTAGTGGGAGACACGTTTCCCGTTGGTTGCTCTTATTCTGATAAGATTGTATATCCCGAATTTTTTAAAAGCAATCCTGATTTTTCTAATGAATCATATCAAACACAATTTGGTATTTATGAAAAAGGATGTGGTTTACGAAATGTTGACATGTCCTGGGGGCACGATGAATATGTATACCAGATGCTGAAAAATTGCATCCCGGAAGAAGGGCTATATATGCTTAGATATCACTCCTTTTACGCCTGGCACCGGGAAGGGCAGTATGAATATCTGCTGGACGAACAAGATAAGAAAATGCTAAAATGGGTAAATCTTTTTAACCCGTATGATTTATACTCAAAGAATCCAGAGCCACCTGATTGGACAAAATTAAGGCCGTATTACGAAGATCTTGTCGCCAGGTACCTTCCCGCTTCTCTTAAGTTTTAATTATTGTATGTCAACCGTAATTGAATAATCGGTAACATGTTTCTAATGAAATGGTCGGAACATTTGCCAAGATATCGTGCAATATAAATATACCTAACCCGGAAGTTAAAACACGTCAAAACTAAACTACTGCATCATGAGTAATTTATTTCCAGGCAGTTCCTGAGCATTTTTTGTTTTCTGAATACATCCTTGCAAATGCTGGAAAAAAAGTGCCGATGTACAAAAAAAATATATCCAATCCCGAAAACGGCAATTGACGAATCATCAAATTTTCCCGGTTGACTTTCTCAGAATTCCGGTTATTAAAAGGAATGTAACCCTGTAAAGACTTTTTGCAACGGGCCGATTTTAGATCAATAGAAAATAGTATACAACGCCGTCAGTATCCCTATGATTATGGTAGAGCCGATAATAAAGGCCGGTGAGCAGCGAAACATGGAGGTGTCTATCTGTACAACCTTTCTATTGTTTTTACTTTTTTTATCAGCCAGGCTCATCACTACCATCACCAGCATTAAAATAAGAAACACAAGACCCATTCTATTCATGAATGGAATATCAGGAAAAGCTCCATGTGTCCACACCGGTAAAAATTTCAAAAAAGTGGAAAGTGGAATAGTAAGTATCGCTGAAGTTAAAGCTGCGTTAGCAGTCGCTCTTTTCCAGAAAAATCCTAACAGGAAAATAGATAGAACTCCGGGAGATATAAAGCCCACGTACTCCTGTATGAACTGGTAAGCCTGGTCAAGACTCTTTAGTGCTGGTGCAACGAGAGTGGCCAGCACCATGGCGATTACAATAGTGATCCTGCCTGTTTTCACCAGTTTCTTTTCACTGGCATTTTTGTCAAAAAATTTCCTGTAAATATCTAACGAAAAAATTGTGGAAATACTGTTGGCTTTGCCGGCAAGCGAGGCAACAATCGCCGCTGTAAGTGCGGCGAAGGCAAGCCCCTTCAGGCCGTCCGGCAACAGATTCATAAGTGTAGGATAAGACTGGTCAGGTTTAATAATTCCATTCAAATCCGCCATTTCGGTATGAAACATCCCGTTCTGATACATTACATACATGGTAATTCCCGGTATAACAACTATAACGGGTACAAGAAGTTTTAAAAATGCTGCAAAGAGAATTCCTTTACGCGCGGTTGGCAGGCTGGCGCCTAATGCTCTTTGGGTAATGTATTGATTGCACCCCCAGTAATTCAGATTATTGATCCACATGCCACCAATTAAAACAGACAATCCCGGCAGATCCTTATAGTATGGGTTTGACTCATCAAAGATCATGTGAAAATGGGATGGTGCCTGCTCCCTGATAATAGAAAGCCCTTTAAGAATATTTTTACCATACCCAAAATGATCGGATACTAAAGTAAGCGCCAGATAGCAGGTGACCAGTCCTCCGAGAATAAGGACGAGCACCTGGATAACATCGGTATATCCAATCACTTTCATACCTCCAAGGGTTACTATTATGGAGAAAAATCCCAGTCCTATCATACACCAGGTAAAGCTGATGTCCGATATGGAATTGACAGCAAGCGCTCCGAGGTAAATAATAGAGGTAAGATTTACAAAAACATACACCAGCAACCAGAAGATTGCCATTACAGTACTTACAGTATCATTATAGCGCTTTGATAAGAACTGCGGCATCGTAAAAATGCTGTTCTTAATATAAATGGGAATAAAAAATATTGCAACGATAATCAAGGTAGCAGAAGCCATCCATTCGTAACTTGAGATCGCCAGGCCGAGGGCAAAACCTGACCCTGACATGCCAATGAAATGTTCCGCCGAAATATTGGATGCAATTAATGAAGCTCCTATAGCCCACCAGGTCAGTGATCCCTCTGCCAAAAAAAAATCTTTAGAATCCATCTCGCCGGACTTGGTCTGGTGATACATTTTTCGATGGTACACCCAATAACCATAACCGGCTACGACAATAAAATAAATGAAAAACACCAGGTAATCCAGGAACTGCAAATGGTTCATGTACGAGCGTGTATTAATCGATATTGAAAATAGATAAATAAAACCGGAAAA
>JBDSPQ010000431.1:0-4823 GCA_039930305.1 Ginsengibacter sp.
AATGAACTATTCTACAGAATAGCCTTTGAAACAATTACAAAAGACTGGTACAATGAAATCAAAATATTTACTGGCATTCCTCGCGTTTGCTATTAGCACAACCTATGCCCAGGAACCGGCAGATGCCTTGCGGTATTCCATGTTAACCCAAAATGGAACAGCAAGAAACCAAGCCATAGGCGGCGCGGGAGCATCTTTAGGCGGGGAATTTTCTTCATTGTTTATTAATCCGGCAGGATTAGGTTTTTACAAAACACATGATTTTGTAATTACGCCTTCCTACTCATTAAAAAATATCAAATCAGATTACAGAAGCACCAGTGCCACCAGCAATAATAACAATTTTGCATTAGGGGCTACGGGGCTGGTGATTTCCTCCCCATCGGTAAATAAACCTGTTAAAAGTGTAACGTTTGCCATTGGTGTAAATAGAAGCGCTGATTTTAACAACCACATTTATTACCAGGGCCAAAATACATCGTCCAGTTATTCTGAAAAATACTTAGAGGAGTTTATCAACAATAATGTGACTGATCCCAATAATGCGGCGAGCGGGTATCCTTATGGCGCCAGCCTTGCTTTTAATACCTTTCTTATCGATACAATCCAGGCTTCTGACGGGTCGCTCGCAGGATATAGAAGCGTTGCCGATCCTGCATTCGGATTGCGACAGGAAAATACAATAGTTACTTCCGGAGGCATTACTGATATAGCTATAGGCGTAGGAGCAGATTTGCAGGAAAAATTCTTTTTCGGGGGCACATTGTCCTTCCCGGTTTTAAATTATTACAGGGAGGGAATTTATAAAGAAAGCGACGAGTCTGGTGATCTGAATAACAGTTTCAGTTATTTTGAGGCGAGAGAAACGCTGGAAACAAAAGGAGTTGGTGTGAACGCCAAACTTGGAATTATTTACAAACCGGTCGATTATGTTCGGCTGGGACTGGCAGTGCATACGCCTACTTTTTTTCAGTTGACAGATAACTACACCGCCGAAGTGATCACAGACCTGGAAGGATACGGCGGGGCTGGTACTAAACACCAAAGTTCCATAGACCTGAACGGGGCTGCGCTTGAATCGAAATACAACCTGGTCACACCTCTTCGAATTATCGGAAGTGCGTCATATGTGTTCAGGGAGGTGCAAGATGTTCAAAAGCAAAAAGGGTTTGTTACCGCGGATATAGAATATGTCAATTACAAAGGAGCTTCTTTTTCAGCTGTGGATAATACTGATACAGATTCAAAAAACTATTACAGCTCACTCAATCAAAGTATAGACAATCTTTATAAAAGCGCTTTTAACGTCAGGCTTGGGGGAGAAATGAAATTTAATACTATGATGGTGCGCATTGGTGGCGCGTATTACGGCAATCCTTATCAAAATGAAAAGGCAGACCTCTTTCGTCTCAGTGGCGGCGTGGGGTACAGGAATAAAGGGTTTTTCCTGGATCTTACTTATATCTATTCTTTAAATAAGAATGTTAATTATCCCTACCAGCTGGAAGACAAAGCGAATGTTCCTGCTTATCTGAAAAATAATGGGGGAAATATCGTGGCCACTTTTGGATTCAAAATCTAATATTCATACGAGAGATTATGGCTTTAATTCCTTTACAAACCAAGGGGCTGATTCTGGATACCAGTAAGCTGATTCTTAAACCACGTCACCTGCCTTTTTGCAAAATGTCTTGTGTTTTTTTTGATAAGGTCAATAGCCTCTGCAAGCGAAATATTCCCATCTAAATAGGCAAACAATTCTTTATACCCGACAGTCTGCAGTGCATTTAGATGACGGTATGAAACTAAACTTTTTACTTCTTCTAAAAGACCCGCCTCCATCATATGATCTACTCTCGTATCGATCCGCTCGTATAAGGATGGACGTGGAACGTCAAGATGAACGTGTTCGATTGTAAAATTGCGAATTACATTTTTGCCGGTATAAAAATCGAGTATTGATTTTCCCGACAGGCAGTGTACCTCCAAAGCTCTCATCATACGTTGGGGGTTTTTCATGTCACCTTCGGAAAAATATTTCTCATCCCTTTTTTTGATTTCGCCCTGCAACCATTCAACACCATTTTTTTTATAAGAAACTAAAATTTCGTTTCGAACTGCATCATCAGATGGCGGCACTTCATCTAAGCCGCCGGCGAAAGATTTTATATATAAACCGGTACCGCCGACAACAATAGCCGTGTCATTTTTTTCAAAGATTGCCTGAACAGCATTGAGGGCGTATTGCTCAAACACTTTTACATTCACCTCTTCGTGAATGGAGTGAGAATTAATAAAATAATGATGAATTCTATTGAGATCGGCAGGGGAAGGTTTTGCGACACCTATATTCAATTCCCTAAAACATTGCCGGCTGTCAGCGGAAATAATTTGAGTATTTAGCTTCCCGGCAAGTTCAAGGCTGTATGAAGTTTTCCCGGTTGCGGTAGCACCGGAAATAATGATGCAGGTTTTGGTCTTCATTCGAAATGGATGAGGACTTCGTGATGATAATAAACGAGTCCAGTAGACAATCCTTTAATCAATCAATTCGTCCGTGGTAGTGTCCGCTTCTTCATCTTCTTCCACTTCGGCATCGGGATCACCTTCTTCATTGAAACCTTCAGGGAGAACGAGCGTATTAATGTCATATTTTTCTTCAATCTCCGCAAGCTTTTCATTGATCAAACCCTTGGTGCCATACTGGCTCGGACCTATTCCTTCACTCCGTATACACGAAGGGTAATCAACCTTACGATCTGCTTCCTTGACAGTATTGATCAATTCAACTTTAAAAGTCCAGTTTTTGTGAAAATCATATACATATATAAACTTCTGGTTTGGGTCACGAATTTCTGAGCCCACCAGGGCTTCGGTCATAATCAGCGGTTCTGCCTTATACTGCTTTTCATATTTTTCAAGAGTAATTTCTTTACCACGTTGCCAACTATCGTTGCTGCGATAAAAGGTGGCATTGTGCTTATTATCAAACTCAAAACATTTTAAGATTGCCGTATGCAAATCAAAAAATGTTTGGGTATGCTTAATTACAAAATCGCGATAAACACTTTCATCATCTTCCCAATAAACTCTGAATTTTAGAACAGGCATAGCACGAAATTAAGGCTTAGAAATGAATTAAAGATTCAAAAAAAACGTTTAATAACTTTTACTTTTTAATTTTTTTTTGTAACACCCATTTGTTTCGCAGTGTCAACCATGTATTGAAAAGCTGCATCGTATTCATTAGGTATAATACCATCCAGCATTGCTTCCCGTACCGCATTCTTTATTTCCCCCACAAGCTTTGATGGTGGCAACCCAAATTCATTCATTATTATTTCACCGGTAATTGGCGGTTGCCAGTTCCTGATCCGGTCTGTTTCTTCGACCTCTTTCAGCCTCTGTGAAACCAGTTCAAAATTCGCCAGGTATTTCTGAACCTTCATTTTATTTTTGGATGTAATGTCTGCGCGGCATAACGTCATGAGGTCATCAATATCATCGCCGGCATCATATAGCAACCTGCGTATAGCCGAATCGGTTATGTTTTCTTTGGTAAGCCCAATCGGTCGTAAATGCAATTCAACTAATTTCCTGACATACTTCATTTTTTCATTTAAGGGAAGCTTCATCGCGGTAAATATTTTTGAAACCATACGTCCGCCCACCACCTCATGGCCATGAAAAGTCCATCCATGGCCAACTTCAAATCTCTTAGTGACAGGTTTCGCGATGTCATGCAAAACAGCGGCCCACCGAAGCCAAAGGTCTTTTGTATTTTGAGAAATATTATCCAGCACCTGTAGGGTGTGGTAGAAATTATCTTTATGTCCCTTACCATCTATGTATTCGGCTCCGGCCAGTGCCACCATCTGTGGAAAAATTAACTCCAACAATCCTGCTTTGTACAAAAGATCAAAACCTACAGAGGGCTTTTTAGTCAAAATTATTTTGTTGAGTTCATCGGTGATTCGCTCTGCGCTTACAATTTTTATCCGGTGCGCATTCCGTTTTATTGCATCAAAGGTTTCGGGGTAAATACTAAAATTTAACTGGGCAGCAAATCTTACTGCACGCATCATGCGCAAAGGATCATCGGAAAAGGTAGCATCGGGCGGAAGCGGGGTTTGTAAAATCTTTTTTTCAATATCAACAAGTCCATTCAAAGGATCCACGAGCTTACCGAAATCATTTTTGTTAAGGCTAACGGCAATGGTATTAATTGTAAAATCCCGCCTGAGACGGTCTTCATCCAATGTCCCGGCTGTGACTGCAGGTTTGCGGCTGTGTTGGATATAGCTCTCAGTACGTGCACCAACGAATTCGATATGAAAGGAATTATAGTCAACCTTCTCCGTATCCCTGGGTGATGAAAGCAAATCAGGTGCGGTTAATTTTAACTGGGCCGTTCCGAAAGTTTTGAATACACTAACCTGTGCTTTTGGACTGAATTTACGGGCAACTTTTTCTGCCACTTCTATGCCGTCACCCACGCACACTATGTCTGCATCTGTAGTGGGCCTGTCCATAAATTTATCTCTTACAAAACCGCCAATTACGTACACCGGTATCCCAAGTTCTCCACCAGCTTCCATTATTTTTTTAAAGATGGAAATTTCTTCATTTGTACACCTGATATCCATGCGGCAAAAGTAATTTATTAAACAGGCGCTCCCAAGCTCACGTGTTTTGCGGATATATGCTAAAATCCTGGAAACATACTGGCACTAATGTTGACCTTATAACTATACCTGCAAAACTTCGTTTCTTTGATGAAAGTATTGACAGATTGACAAGAGTAAAAAATTATGAATAGAGAT
>JBDSPQ010000432.1:0-3105 GCA_039930305.1 Ginsengibacter sp.
ATGTATGCGGGCTCACATTCCACAACCTTTTTAAAATAAACCCCACTCCAGTCAAACATCGCACCCTGGCAAATGAGGGAACAAAATGCAATAATGCCAAGGCCCCATAAGGCTTTGTCTGGCTTTGCAAATATGGGTCGCTTTTCGAACGTTGAATTATTTTCACTAACAAGCCATGAGGCGCAGACGAAAAAAAACACCAGTGATGCCCCTCCGGTCAAGATGAAATGGCCTGATACGGGGAAAGCTTTAGCGATAAATACCGTTCCCAGTGAAGCAGCAACAAGCCCCGCCACGCTCCACATGCCGTGGAAAGATGAAATAATAGTTTTGTCGTAAGATTTCTCCAGGGCGATTGCCTGGGTGTTAATGGCAATATTCAACATATTGCCTGCAGCGCCGAAAAAAAACAGCAGGCAGGATAACAGCCAGGTATTTTGAGCGAGTCCGATGCCGGCCAACAGCACACAATAGACCACTCCCGAAAACAATGCAATCTTTCGGCTTCCTAATTTGGCAGTAAAATATCCGGAAAATGGCAGGGCAATAAAGGAGCCAACGGGCATTGATAATAGAACTGCGCCAAGTTCAGGATCGGTAAGATGTAGCTGTTGCTGTATCGCCGGAATACGTGAAGCCCAGGAGGCGAAAGTGAAACCAAATAAAAAGAAATACATGCTGATACAAACACGGCTACCTGTAAGTGATCTACCTGTAAATTTTGGGGAAGTTGCAGAAGCCTCGTTCATTTATATTGCAATAACGTTGGGATTAATTACAATAAAGATAAGGGCTTGGCTGAATTAAGAGAATGCAAATTGCAATCGCACACTTCAACGAGAATAAAATAAATGCTTATATTTTAAATTTGCTGTTTACGGGTTAAATAAACATCTTTTACAATTTTTGCAGAGCTTTTTTAATATCGAAATGCAACTCCGGATTCAACAATGGTGATGACTTAATGCTGGCTTGCAAAAGATCTTTAGCTTTAATTGTATTACCTGTTGCCATATAAATAAGTCCTGCTCTGCCGAGCAGCACGGGGTTGCGGCTATTTGTTTTTAACGCTTCTTCAATAAATGGAACAGATTTTTCAGCCTGTCCTCTGCTGTAATATACCCAAGCAACTGTTTCATTCGCGTCGTTATTCTTTGGCCTTCTGTTGTATTCAGCTAAGGCGTGATTTAAAGCCTTTTCTTTGTCATTAATTTTTAAATAAGCATAGGCGAGTTCGCGATCAGCGTAGTGTCCTATATTTTCATCTTCGTTTCCTGCTTCTGCATCTTTGTTCATTTCTTCAATAATCGTATTTGCGAGTTCTTCTGATTTATTGGGCTGGCCCGCGAGTTTATACACATCCACCATCTCTTCCTTTATTCCATAATCGGTTATAATAGAATCGGCGGCTATATAATATTTCAGCGCTTCATTATAATTTTTTTGCGCGGCGTAAATCCGGCCTAAGCCGGCCATTGCAAACGGATAATTTTTTCTTTCATCCAAAGCAATACGATAGCTGAATTCGGCATTTTTTAAATCGCCTGTATTTTCATAAAGATGGGCGAGCTGAATTCTTGCCCATTCGGTTCCTTCATCACCGGGCATGCCGGCATCCACTGCCATATTCATAGCGGAAATAGCTCCCGGGTAATCACCATGGATTTCCCTTAAATAGGAAATTCTTGAATAGGAACTGAGGTCAGGTCTCATCGACACCATACTGTCAGAATAACTTATTGCCTGCTTATAATTACCCATCTCTACATTTGCATCTACGAGCAATCCATAAATAAATGCGTTGTAAGGATTAATCGCCTTTGCTTTTTCAGCTACATCCCTTCCATCGGCAAAATGATGCTGTGAAAGATATATAAGGGCTTTGTAAGTAAGTGCGAGAAAATTCTCCGGATCACGCTGGAGTACCTGGTTTACGTAATGCATGGCTGCCTGGTCATAATAAATATAGTCGCCTGTTATACGGGCTTCCTGTATAAAAATAGAGGTGAGCGCTAATGCAGATTTATCGTCTTCGGGCTTATCTTCAAGCTTCATCTTTAGTCTTGATGCACTCGCCTTGGTACGCTGGTATTCAGCGGCATCCGCAAGCACGCTACTTCTTTCCTTAATCTGGTAATTTGAGGCTTCTTTAGCAATGGTGTTAAATCGCAGAAAAATAAAAGCAACGGCCGTTATAAATAAAACCAGTGCTGCAGGGTAGAGATATTTCCTCTTCATAGTAAAAAATAAATAAAAATGATAAATAAAAAATGGAGGCTGGAAAATTGCCAGCCTCCATTATGGGATTTATTCTCCTTTAACTAAATGAAGTGTTTGTTTTACCTCTCCATTTTTACTGATAGCTATATAATAACCACCTTTTCTTAACCCGCCCGTATTCCATTGAATGGTATAGGTGCCTGGTTGTTGTGTTTTGTTAGCCAATACTTTTTGAATCTGACCTAACTCGTTATACACCTCCACTTTTATCTGGGAAGTCGCATCCACTTTATACCTCACTACATTCTGATTAATAGCAGGGTTTGGTGAAGAAGTTGCTAAGATTTCAGGAGTACTGATTCCAAGATTTTGTGTAGTTGGGTAAGCACCCATCTTAGCTTCTGTTTTCACAGCATTGTCATCATCGCAATCGCATACATGCGTGCCAGCCCATGGTGTCTGTACAAAAGGAAAACGTGGCTTGAAAGCCGTATCGTTCTTCTCAATGCCGGTGCTGTAACCATATACACTAAGTAAATTATTAGTCACCGGATTGGTGCCATCAAAATCATCATACCACAAGCCGATAGCTGCAAGTACGATACCGCCCACTGCCTGCAATTCAATTCTGGTTACATCATCTTCAAGCCTTCTTCCGTTAGGAAAACCATCCATATTCGGAATAAACTGTATGTCAGTGTTGGCGTTAAATCTTGGATCGGTCAAACCTAAAACTGCTGCCTGAACAAGACCTAAAGAACTAAAATCATCACTGCTTCTTGATGTTACCGGAACAGCCATATTAAGCCTAAGCATGTCTCCGCCATTAGGGAGGAAATTACTTATGAAAGGTTTGCCTTTTGCAAGAGGATTTCCACCTTTTCC
>JBDSPQ010000433.1:0-2779 GCA_039930305.1 Ginsengibacter sp.
ATCCAACTTCTTTACATTTGGAATTTGATGGGATGAAAGGAAGGGGTTGGCTTATGAAATGGTTACCGGCAAGAGCTTATGATAATGGGATTTATGCAATTTTCTCAAACCCGGTTGGTATGGACGAAGATCAATTGAAAAACGGTTGCTCTATGATTATCGACCCCTTTGGTGATGTCATTGCTGAATGTCGTTCATTTGAAGATAGCTTTGTAACAGCAACAATTACCCCCGACAAACTTCACCAGGCGGGTGGACACCGGTATTTAAAAGCAAGGCGACCCGAACTATACAAAGACATTATTGGACAGGACCATCAATCGGAACAAAAAGTAATTTGGCTTGAATCAGACAAAACATAAAAATGGCTTCCCCATCCTTCATCCCTGATAGTCTGAGAGCAACTTCAAAATCCACGAAACTTCATTTAGCAATTCGTAGAAACCTTAAATTATAAAAGTGCTTCTATGAATTACAGAGGGAATGATAATGCCGTGTTACATCTTTCTGTCAGCGCCCGTAAATTCCAGCATCCAGCCGGGGTATTCGGGTTTTAATTTACTTACCTCATCCAGCTGGTGCAATTCATCTTCGCTGAATGTAACATCAACCGAGTTAAGATTGTCGTCGAGCTGCTCCATTTTATTTGCGCCAATTATTACAGTAGTAACGGCTGGCTGTTTAAGCAACCACGCAAGAGACAATTGAGCCACACTTACTCCTTTTGATTTCGCAATGGCCCCGAGAATATCAACAATATCAAAAACAAGCTTTTTATTAACCGGGGGGAAATCGAAATTAACCCTCCTGCCCTCGCTGTTCTCATCATCGTCCCTTTTGTATTTTCCGCTTAATAATCCGCCGGCTAAAGGCGACCAAACCATGAGGCCAACTTTCTGATCGTTGAGCAAGGGAATAATTTCTCTTTCAAGATCCCTGCCGGCAATAGTATAATATGCCTGCAGTGAAACAAATTTTGACACATGGTGGTAAGTGCTATAGTCAAGCGCTTTCATCAGTTGCCACGCTGCCATGTTACTGGCACCGATATAACGCACTTTGCCACTTTTTACCAGGTCGTCCAAGGTACGCAAGGTTTCTTCCAGCGGCGTCAGCGGGTCATAACTGTGTATCTGGTAAAGGTCAATATAGTCAGTCTGCAATCTTTTCAGGCTGGCTTCTACCTGTTTCAAAATATGTTTGCGGGTGAGGCCGCTATCATTGGGATCCTCTCCCATTTTGCCACGCACTTTGGTAGCAAGCACAAGGTCATCACGGTGCAGCCCGAGGTTGTGAATTGATTGACCCGTCAATTCCTCACTCCATCCTTCAGAATAAACATTCGCGGTATCGATAAAATTAATTCCTGCATCCAAAGATTTCTTTACGAGCGCATCCACCGCATCCTGCTGCAGGCTCCCAATGGGTTTAAACCTTCCTTTACCACCAAAAGTCATCGTACCAAGGCACAACTCTGATACCCTGAGCCCTGTATTTCCCAATAAATTGTATTTCATTTTTTCATATTTTATTAAAAATTCATGCGATCAATAACGCAACAACATTTCAGCCAAAAACAGAATTTTCATTATTTACCTAAATAATTTGAGAAAAATGCCAAAAGCGAGCAGTAAGAGCGAAGTAATAAACAGTATGCATGATAGTGAGTAGAGTCAACGCAACCTTCCTACGACCCCTGCGAAACAGTTTGCTAAATTTAATTGTTCTGTATCGGCAGGGAAAAAGAAACTTTGGTACCAACACCGTTGCTCTCGACCCATATTTTCCCTTTGTGGCGAAGCATAATATCTTTACAAATGTAGAGCCCCAGCCCAAAGCCGGATATAAGGACTGAATTGTCTTTTGCCCTGTAAAACCTGTCGAACACACGCGGTTGTTCTTCCTTTAATATACCGATGCCCTGGTCGCAAACTCTTATGGTTAGCTGATTTTCTTTTTTTTCGCTTATCACATATATGTTTGTATCCGGCGGTGAATACTTTACTGCATTTGACAGCAGGTTCACCAATACCTGTTCTATCCGTTGCCTGTCTGCGTCCACGATAAGATTTAATTGCGCTCCTTTTCTTGTTAGCTGATGATCGATAGCAATGATCTGGAAAGAAGCAATCGTTTCATCGACCAGCGCATCAATGTCAAATGATGTTACATTGAGATGAAGCTGCCCGCTTTGAATTTTTGAAACATCCAAAAGATCGAATATTAATTGCTGCAGCCGGTTAACGCTATCCAATGATTTTTGCACATATTGTTTATTGGGTTGCTTAGTTTCGATCGATTCCAGTACCTGCAAATACCCCTTTATGCTGGTAAGTGGCGTCTTAAGCTCATGGCTGGCAATACCGATGAATTCATCTTTTTTCTCCTGGCTTTCACGCACCTGGTTCATAAGATTGTTGAAAACATTTGAGAGCATAGCGATCTCATCTTTTCCATCCGTATTCACCTGCCTTGTATAGTCCCCTGTTTTGCCCACCTGGCGCATTACGCCCACAAGGTGGAGCAACCGTCTCGATATATAAGGCTGCACGAGCAGGGCAATTAAGAAAGCCAGCCCGACGCCAATCACTAATATTACAGCAGCAATTTCATACTGTTTGTTTTTTATATTTTTCAGTTCTGCTAATTCTGTCCGGATGCATATCGTACCCAGCGTATCATTGTTATCGGTTATTTTATTGCAGATAAAAAGATTATCGGAAGTATAGGCAGCCTGGTGGCCCATTAATGCGGGGATGTCAAACATAAAGGTATCTGC
>JBDSPQ010000434.1:0-2729 GCA_039930305.1 Ginsengibacter sp.
CCTGTCAGGGCAGGGTTTAAGGTAAGCGGAGAAGCGAAGAATTGAGAAAAGTGAGGGTCTTGTCCTTTTACAAATAAACCCAAACAAATGAGTATGATAGTGGTACAGGTATATTTTTTCATCTTAAGCCAACGTTCAGAATTTAAAGATAACTTTTATTTTTATTTGAAAGAATTAAGCAAACCACTAACGCTGTGACCCTGCGTGAATTATTTAATTCCAAATCCTAAACCAAGCCCATCTGACTCCGAGGGTTGACGAAAGTTAATTCTTTACATCTGAACTTTCACACCATAAGCAAGGTCGCCTGCATCTCCGAGGCCGGGCACGATATACCCTTTGGCTGTCAGTTCATCGTCTATATCACCACACCAGATGATTGCCTTCGGTTCCGCACGCTGTACATATTCGATACCGACAGTGCAGGCAAGTGCACAAACTATATGTATCTCAGATGGATTTCCTTCTTCGCGTATAAACTGGATGGTCTTCACCAATGAAGACCCTGTTGCCAGCATTGGATCGGAGATTATGACCACCCTGCCCTCCATATCGGGGCAGCTTATATAGTCCAGGCTTATTTCAAATGTCCCGTCAGGTTTATGCTTTCGGTAAGCGCTGATGAAAGCATTGTCAGCTTTATCAAAATAATTTAATAATCCATTGTGCATGGTGAGGCCCGCCCTCAAAATCGTGGCCAAAACCGGCTGCTTCTCCAGTACTTTGCAAGTGGAAATGCCGAGCGGAGTAGTGATTTCTTTTTCTATCCAGGGAAGTTGCTTACTTATCTCATACCCACACACCTGGCCAATTTTTTCGAGATTACTGCGAAATCTTAGCCGGTCCTCCTGGCAATTGATATCCCTCAGTTCACTCAGCCAGTTACTCACCAATGAATGTTTCCCGCTTAAATTATTGACCATCGCTAATTATTTAAAAAAGTTTCATGGCTGAAACGACAAATCTTAAAGTTATAAATTTGAACAAATCTAAATTCTAAAACGCTAAAGACATAATTTAAATCAGTGCATGGTATATAAGGTCATTGGAATAATGAGCGGCAGTTCTCTCGATGGTTTGGATATCGTGTACGCTGAACTGCAGGAAACAGCCGGTAAATGGGCATACGAAATTGTCTGCTACGAGTGCCTTGCCTATACTGACGAATGGCTACGGAAACTCGAGACAGCAACTAATTTACCAGGCAAGGACTATCAACTCCTACATACGGAATATGGACATTTTATCGGCAAAAAAATTAATGATTTTATTGACGCCAATAACCTACAGCATAAGGTGGCACTCGTAAGTTCTCACGGGCATACTACTTTTCATGTGCCTGAAAAAAGATGACGCACCAAATTGGCGACGGGGCCGCCATAGCGGCTGAGACACGGCTTCCCGTAGTGAGCGATCTTCGTGCATTGGATGTCGCCTTTGGCGGGCAGGGAGCGCCCATAGTGCCGCTGGGTGAAAAGCTTTTGTTTGCCCCCCATGAATATTTTTTAAACCTCGGAGGCATTGCTAATATTTCCATACATCGAAACAATGTGATGATAGCATACGATATATGCCCGGCCAACAGAATTTTAAATATGCTTGCATCGCAAAAAGGTTTGCCATATGACGATAAAGGAAGTATGGCAGCACGAGGAACTGTAAATGAATTACTCTTACAAGAAATAAGTACCCTTGAATATTATTCCTTACCCTATCCCAAATCATTAGCAAATAGCTATGGCATCGAAACAGTTTTTCCCCTTATTAAGAGGTCACGGGTTTCCACAGAAGATGGACTCGCCACTTACACTCAACATATTGTTCAGCAAATTAAAAAAGCACTGGAACCCTCTCAGAAAGAAGAAACTCAATCATTATTTATCACCGGCGGAGGGGCCTTCAATACATTTTTAATTCAACAGCTGACGCAGGTGCTGGCGGAGATAAATTTTACACCCTTTGTTCCGGATGACAAGGTGGTTGCAAATAAGGAAGCCCTTATAATGGCTTTGCTTGGTGTATTAAGGTGGCGCGAACAAGATACGGTTCTGGCTAGCGTGACAGGGGCTGCAAGAAATAGTATTGGTGGTGCATTATGGCTGGGCACCGAAGCTTGATGAGTATATTTTTAACTTATCTCATATAATAATTTCCTTAATTTTCTTACAAGAACTATTATGAAAACATATGTAGTTGTTTTTCTGACTTTGCTTTTAATAAATTCCTGTTCAGAAAGTGACACGGAAAAATCAGCCGCGGAACACCAAAGTTATCAAACGACGAAAAAACAACTTTTAGAAAAGGAAGAAAAAAATCCTGTACTGTTCCTGAAAGTGAGAAGCCAGGCCAAAAAAAACCTGGTTGGCCAGACTGTGATAAAGGGGATGCTCACAAACACTGCCTCTGTAGCGGCCTATAAAGACGTCGAAGTGAAATTATATTTTTATAGTAAAACGAAAGCTTTGCTTGAATCTGATAAGGAAACAATCTTTGAAATATTGCACCCTGGTATATCGAGAAATTTTAAAACCAAATATTTTGCTCCTAAAGGAACCGATAGCGTTTTTATGGAAGTTTTAGGAGCGAAAAAAGTTCAGGTAAAAGTGCAAGAATAGGTGAACCATATTTATTTTATTCACAGCAGGGCAGATTTTAAACCTTTTTGTCTTTCGGGAGAAGACTTTATCTTTCCAAATAAACCCTCTTGAAGAAATCCTTGTTTACGATAT
>JBDSPQ010000435.1:0-5565 GCA_039930305.1 Ginsengibacter sp.
ACCACCGGACCTATTGCACGGCAAGGGCCACACCATTCAGCCCAAAAATCAATCATAGTGAGTTTGTCTGAATCAAGAACTTTTTCCTGGAAATTAGCGTCTGTATACTCTACTGGCATATTTGAGATTTTATTATGAAAAATTATTTTTTATGTTGCACTCTTCAATTCACAAATTTAAGTCCATTATTATTATCGTGAAGGAATGGCATATCCACACTATGTTAATTCAACTACAACATCCAATTCAGGCGTTTGTTGCAGAAATTTGGCCATTTCGTCATTCATCTCAAAACCCTTTTCAAGCGAATTCATGCCCACTTTTAGTTTCGCTACGCTCTCATGAATGCAAAATTTAATGGATGTTTTCCCTGGAAAAGCCTGCACATTTTCATCGATAAATGCGATCAAATCGCCTGTTATATGTTTAGGATGAATATCTATCTGCAATTTTTTTGTACAGGTTTTCATCAGCGATTCCAGGAGCATTATTCCATTTACTTTAAATTCGAACTCTGATTTTTGGTACCGTTGCCGGAAACTTCCGGTCAGGTAAATTACCATACCCGCCTCCAGGTAATTACTCAATCTTACGTAATCATCGCTCCATAATGTGAGCTCCATTTTTGATGTGTAATCTTCTATTACAAACACTCCATATTTATTCCCGTTTTTAGATATCCTATGCTGGGCATCTGCCACCAACCCGCCGAGCCGAAACAAACGGCCCGGATTCGGCAGCAGGTTTATAGCTTCTTTAGCCTCATTAAATTCAGCAATAGTCGTAAGACCATAGTATTTAATCTGGAATTTAAAATTGTCCAACGGATGACCGCTCATGTAAATACCTATCACATCTTTTTCATAATCCAATAATTTGATTAGCGGCCATGGATCACAGGGTGGCAAAGCCGGGGGAATTACATCCGCCATTTTAAGATCTCCAAACAGCGTATTGGTATTGTTGGATAACTGGGCATGGTATTGATTGCCAAAACGAATAATTTTTTCGAGACCGTTGATGTTTTCTCCTGCAGGTGTAAAGAAGTATTGTGCACGATGAAATTCTTCGAAACAATCAAAAGCTCCGGCATAGGCAAGACTTTCCAATGATTTTTTATTAACGGTTCTTTGATTGACCCGCTTAATCAAATCATAGATTGATTTATAAAAGCCTTTCTTTTCACGCTCCTCTATTAGTGCATCCAGGGCAGCATCGCCCACACCTTTCATACCACTAAAACCAAAACGTATTTCCCCTTTTTTATTTACGGCAAATCCTTTTTGTGATTCATTAACGTCCGGTCCTGCCACCGTCAATCCCATCCGTTTGCATTCCTCCATAAAGAAGGTGATTTTTTCAATAGCTCCCGCGTGATTCAATACCGCAGCCATATACTCGCTGGGATAATGTGATTTTAAATAAGCTGTTTGGTAAGCTACCAGTGCATAACAGGTTGAATGCGATTTATTAAAAGCATATTGTGCAAATGATTCCCAGTCGACCCAGATTTTCTCCAACTTGGCTACCGGGTGATTTTTCTGCTTTGCCCCGTCGATGAATTGCGCCTTCATCTTATCCAAAACAGAACGTTGTTTTTTGCCCATCGCCTTTCGCAAAACGTCAGCATCACCTTTGCTGAAGCCGGCAATTCTTTGCGATAACAACATCACCTGTTCCTGGTAGACCGTTATGCCATAAGTATCTTTTAATATTTCTTCCATCTCGGGCAGATCATAATGGATTTCCTGCCGTGCATGTTTTCTCTCTATGTAATCCGGGATATATGCCATTGGTCCCGGCCTGAATAAAGCGTTCATAGCAATGAGATCATCAAATTTATCAGGCTTCAGGTCGCGAAGGTATTTCTGCATCCCGCCGCTTTCGAACTGAAAGGTGCCATTGGTATCGGCGCGCTGGTAAAGTTTGTAGGTTTCTTCATCATCCAGCGGAAGTGCATCAAGGTCTATGTCAATATCGTGATTTTGTTTAATGAGATGAAGAGCCGTTTTTAAAATACTGAGGGTTTTTAATCCTAAAAAATCCATCTTTAATACGCCGGCACTTTCAATATTGTTTCCATCTATCTGCGTGAGCCAGAGTTCGGAATCTTTTGAAGACGCTACCGGTATCAGCTCCATAAGATCGTGGGGCGCAATGATGATAGCGGAAGCATGAATGCCGGTATTCCGCACCGATCCTTCCAAGATTTCCGCTTCATGCAATACTTTACTCCGGATGTCATTACCATTATAGATGTCCCGAAGTTTTTTGATATTATCCATATCCTCACCGCCAATGCCATCCTCCGCCAGCGACTTAGCTCCGGTGAGCGCCGCCTTCAATACTTTTCGCAGGGAAGTGCCCGGCCTGTCCGGGATTAATTTGGCCAGGGCATTGCTTTCTGCCAACGGCAAATCCATCACGCGGGCAACATCTTTTATACTCATTTTGGCAGCCATGGTGCCGTATGTAATGATTTGTGCTACCTGGTTTTTTCCATATTTTTCTACCACATAATTCAATACTTTTTGCCTGCCTTCATCATCAAAATCGGTATCTATATCCGGCATTGATTTACGATCGGGGTTCAGGAATCTTTCAAAAAGTAAATCATATTTTATCGGGTCGATATTAGTGATGCCGATACAATAGGCGACTACAGACCCGGCAGCAGAGCCTCTTCCCGGCCCTACGAAGACGCCCATCTTTTTACCTTCAATTATAAAATCACTCACAATCAGGAAGTACCCTGCAAAGCCCATGGTTTTAATGGTAAACAATTCGAAGTTGATGCGTTCCTCTATCTTAGGTATTATTTCGCTGTATCTTCTTCGTGCACCCGTCCACGTTAGGTGTTCCAGGTAAGCTTCCTGGCTTTCAAATTCTTTAGGAACCGTAAAGTGTGGTAAAAGAATATCTCTTTTGAGATCCAGGACTTCAACTTTATCAATTATTTCGTTTGTATTATCCAGTGCATGCGGCAGATCTTCAAAGGCTGTTTGCATCTCTGAAGTGTTCTTCAAAAAAAACTGGTTATTGGGAAATGCAAAGCGTTTATTTTTTATAGAAACATCATCATCCGTAAATTCACTGAGCTTGGCTGTGGCTTGCTTCTCGCCTGTATTGATACAAAGTAAAATATCATGAGCGTTAGAATCATTTTCATTTACATAATGTGAATCGTTACTTGCTATAACATTAACGCTATACTTCTTTGCAAATTTCAAGAGCACTTTATTCACTTTTTCCTGGTCAGGAATACCATGCCTTTGCAGTTCTACATAATAATCTTTCTGAAAAATATTCAGCCACCACTTAAATTCATTCTCGGCTTCCGCTTCACCTTTTTTTAAGATGGTCTGCGGCACAAGCGCGCCAAGACAGCATGTAGTTGCGATAAGGCCCTCGTGATGTTTGTGAATTAACTCTTTATCAATTCGTGGGTATTTTGAATACATACCTTCGATGTATCCCAGCGAGGTAAGCTTCACAAGGTTCTTATAACCGATACTGTTCTTTGCTAGTAATATCTGGTGATGCCGAGGATCTTTTTGTTCCTTAGTGAATTGCTTTTGAAACCTGTTTTCTGTAAGATAAAATTCGCAGCCTACGATCGGTTTCACTTTTAGCGACCCATCATCATTTTTTAAAGTATGTGCATGCTTTACAAATTCAAAAACGCCAAACATGTTTCCATGATCAGATATAGCCAGGGCCGGCATCTTATCGTTTATGGCTTTTTCGTATAGTGCCTTAATGGATGCGGCACCATCAAGTAATGAAAACTGCGTATGAACATGTAGGTGAGAAAACTTCATCGGGGAAAAAAAATTCTGTTTTGCAAATATCGCAAAAACAGGAGAGGAGATTAGTTTGTCTTTTCCACATAATGTCCAACAATGATTTAAAAATAATTAGTTTGATGTACAGGCATAGCCCCTTTAACAAAAATGCATTTCTAAATATAATCACAAAAAGATCTGCATACTGCTGTTGTGCCGACTTAGAATAAGGAAAAAGTAAAATATTGTTTGTATTTCTAAAGTGTGACACATACCTTCGTCCGGCTTGAGAAAATAAATCGTTAACATTTTCGTTTGTAAATAAATCTGGCAATCCAATATTTATATGTAGGATTTGCCGTTGTTTTTTAAATGAATATCTAACCCCCCAGATCTGTATGAAAAAACTCACAGCCATTTTCGCCCTGCTGCTTTTAGCGGGTACTGTGTTTAAGACAAATGCCCAGACCAGCGTTAACACAATCAGGATTACTCCTGAATCAACCTATCCTGAATTCATAGAAGGAATCTCGTTTACACCAGAAGGTATTTTACAGAATACAGAAACCGCTAAAATGAAAAGCCAGTTTATAGCTAGTTCAGAAGCGGGCGTGGCTGCTAAAAAAATCGAAAGTGATTTGAATAATTTAGATATAGAAAATGTTTCCGGGACGCAATTTAAATATGCCATGTTGATGGACGTGAATGTTGAGTCTCTAAGAAATCTTTCCTTATTCACATTTATAGAAAAGTGGATGGGTGTCAGATACCGCTTGGGTGGTACCACCAAACGGGGTATAGACTGCAGTGCGCTAACCGGAACACTTTTAATGGCTGTATATGGATTTGCTGTTCCCCGTACAGCAAGGGAACAATATAAAGCCAGTACGCACATTGAAAAAGAATTTCTGCAGGAGGGCGATCTGGTGTTCTTCAATACACACGGCGGAGTTTCTCATGTAGGGCTGTATCTTGAAAATAATTACTTTCTTCACGCATCGTCCAGCCAGGGAGTTACAATTAGTAACCTCGAAGACCCATACTACGTGAAGCGTTTTATTAGTGGCGGAAGAATTGAAATTGACTAAATTTTTGCATAGAAAGTTAATAAGTAAAGGAGGCCGTTGGGCCTCCTTTACTTATTAAAATACGCCTATAACTATGAGCCTGGTGTCGGACAATATGTGCACCCCTCAAAATGTGGCCAGGCCTGTAGATCCTGCCGGCAGGCCGGTTTCGTCGCCAATATGTTTCAGCCCGCCAAGAGGATGCCTGCGGTATTCGCCAATACTTCCCGCTTTTCCATTTAATTCATACACATAAAAATTATTTGCAGCTACTACGATATCTACTGGTCCGCCCCCGGTGGATGCAGCTTCGCCATCTATCAGGTAGAGTGCGCCATCTGAAGATATAAAGTAGGATGAAATGTTATTGCTTGCCGTATTAGTAGTGAATGCAAAGCGTCCATATTTTGTTATCGCAAACCAGCATGGCGCTGATTGGTGGTTTGGTATGGCTCCGTTTACATCGCTGGGTACACCGCTACTACCAATAGTGTATGATGTGGAAGACCCTGCTCCGGAGGCCCCGCCTGCTGCATTTGATACGATCATAAATCTTTCCCTGGAAAATTCAAATCCAAATGGAGTGGGCCCGACAGATGGGGTAAAAATTCCGTTGTTAACTGTTCCATCGCTTGTAACTTTAAAAGTGCCAATGATATTAGTTGCTTTTTCAGTAACTACTACCCACTTACCATCTGGGGTAAACGAAATTT
>JBDSPQ010000436.1:0-2712 GCA_039930305.1 Ginsengibacter sp.
AAAGCGGCTTGCCCGTAAAATCTTTAACACTGGAGAAAGCAGATATAGATGGTGACGGCGATATGGACATCATCCTGGGAAATTTTGCAGAATCACCAATAGCAGTGCCCGAGTATCTAAAAAATGAATGGATGTCTGCACAGTATGGATTAATCGTTTTTGAAAATGTATTGCATCATTGAGATTTTTATATAAAAAGGGCGAAAGCGGTGGCGGGGTTTTCATGCGATCAATAAAAAATAGCTTTTATGATCAGAAGCGAATATATTAAACTAACGGGCGCAACTGCCGGTATTACAGAAATGGTGTTCCAAAGTGATGGAGGTTTTAGAACGAGATACGAACTTAAAAAAATGCAAAGCCAATGTTGCCTGCCGATGCAGTATGACCATCGTTCGATTCCGTAAAATAAAAAGATAGACCAATTATAAGAGACCATGAACATCAAAAAATATACACGATGAACAACCGACTGTTGATTTTTCTTTTCTGCATGCTACTTACCCTGTCTGGTGTTGCCCAATGGCAGCGAACCATTAACGAACCTCTTCCTTCCCGGCAGGTACATCTCGATTTTCATACTTCCGAATTTATTCCCGGAATTGGCGAAAAATTCGATAAAAAGCAATGGCAGAAAGCGCTGAAAACCGGGCACATCAATCAAATCAACATTTTTTCGAAGGGCCATCACAGCTGGAGTTATTACCCCACCAAAGTTGGAAAGATGCATCCCAACCTGAAATTCGATTTGCTGGGTGCGCAAATTGAAGCCTGCCACGAGATTGGCGTAAAGTGTCCGATATATTATAGCGTGGGTTGGTCGGCTACAGAAGCTGATGAACATCCTGATTGGGTGGCCCGTGAAAAAAATGGGCAATTTCAGGGGTTGTTATGGGATTTTGATGCCAAACCAACCGACGTTAAAACCGAAAACGCATGGCTGTGGCTTTGCCCGGCTGCCAGTGGTCCATATCACCAGCACATCCTGAAACAGGTTAAGGAACTCTGCGAAAACTACGCGGTTGATGGTTTTTGGTTTGACATCTACCATGTGATGAATAATGGCTGCTATTGCCAATATTGTATGGCACGGATGAAAAAGGAAGGAATTGATATCAATGACCATGCGGCAGTGGTGAAAAGCGCAGCATTGTCTGTTAAGGAGCACATGAAAGCAATCCGGGAGCTGGTGACTCAATACCATCCCAAGGCAACTGTATATTTTAATAGTGCTACTCACCTTGTGAATAAAGGAGGCTTTGTAAATCGTTTGTACGATATGAATACGCAGCAGGAACTCGAAGATTTGCCAACTGTTTGGGGAGGTTACGACAAGCTTCCACTCGAAGCAAAATACCACCTGCAAAACGGAAATCCAATTGTTGCCATGAGTGGGAAATTTCATAAATCGTGGGGCGAGTTTGGAGGATTCAAAAATGCGGATGCGATCAAATATGAGGCGGCCGCCATGATTTCATACGGCGCTTCCTGCAATTTCGGCGACCAATTGCATCCTTCAGGTGAAATGGATATGGAAACCTACAGGAATATTGGAAAGGCTTATGAATATGTGGAAAAAATCGAAAAATATGGTTTGGGCGGAATGCCCGTATCTAAATTGGGTATGTGGTTAACACTGAATAACAAGGCCGATCATGGCGTGGTGAATATCCTGCTTGAAACGCACAACGATTTTATTGTTGCAAATGAGAAGAACCTGGATCAGCTTGAATTATTGATTATTCCCAGTCAGCAATGCCTGACCGACAACCAGGCGCAGAAAATTAACGGATGGGTGAAACGTGGCGGTAAAATGATTGTATTCGGTGAAGGCGGAATGGATCAAAGCCGTAAGAAGTTTGCACTTGATATGGGGGTAGATTATTTGGATACTTCAGCTTTTAACTTCGATTTTACAGTTGTTAAACCTCAACTGGGTAAAGAGGTGGTAAGTACCCCTTTCCTAAATTACGAACCAGCTTTATTAACTAAAACTACAACAGGTACAACGTTGGCTGCTATTCGTGAACCCTATTTTAATCGCACCTGGGAAAAATATTCCGGGCATCGGGCGACCCCCTATAAACTGGAAGATTCACCCTTTCCGGCAGTGGTTAGAAATGGTAATGTAATTTTCTTTGCTCACAAGCTCGATCAGATGTATTACACCAGTGCAGTCAGGCTTCATCGGCAAATGGTGAGTAATGCCATCGATTTGTTGTACAAGTCGCCAAATCTTAAAATAAAAAATCTGCAAAGTTCCGGTCGGGTAAGTTTCCTGAAGCAGGAAAAAGAAAAACGATACGTAGCTCATTTATTGTATGCTCCTGCATTGCAGCGTGGCGATGTGCAGGTTATTGAAGACTTCGTGCCAATTTCAGGCGTAGACATTGAAGTGAATGTACCTGAAAAAGTAAAACATGTTTACCAAATTCCCACTGGCAAAAAACTTCGCTTCAAAAGGGAAGGAAATAAACTTCAGGTGCAGGTGCCAACATTTACAATGCATACGGGAATAGTATTGGAATACTAATAAAGAAATGAACTACATGGTGGTTGAGGTATTGGTAAAAGAAAATCTTCTAAACGGACGCCTGTGAATTTGGAAATAAAATAAAATAAAATGCAGATAGGGTTTAAGACGTGATGCGGGGAAACTGCATCATGCTCAGAAATAAAATTTTTAATTGATGATATACATAAATCATTCTG